>NZ_JBOEFX010000020.1:92942-93326 GCF_050633125.1 Lewinella sp. | reverse complement strand
AGTTACCCGAATAATCAATCTCTACACCCGCAGCAAGGAAGAATTCATGGTATTAGAAAATGGTGTTCAGTTTAGGCTGGATCGACTGGTGAGTGCGGATGGGAAGGTGGTGGTAAAAGGCGATGCTTGTGGTATCTAATGTGAGATTTGCCTCCCCCCTCAAAACAACAAAGCAGTCAAATAATCCCCCAGTTTTTCGCGCATGATGCGTAGGGCCTTACCCATTTGGTTTTCTACAGTCTTGATGGAAATGTCGAGGGTGTCGGCAATTTCCTGGTAGGTTTTTTCTTCAAAACGGCTAAGCTGGAAGACGGCCCGACAGCGAGGAGGAAGGGAATTGATGGCGATGGTAATCCGCTGGGAAAGTTCTTCGGTAGCCAATTG
>NZ_JBOEFX010000020.1:0-92923 GCF_050633125.1 Lewinella sp. | reverse complement strand
AATTGTTCATCTGCGGCAGCGGCTTGCTGCCCGGGGAGATGGATAGGCAGTTCGTCTGCCTGGTATCGGGTTTTCTTACGCAAGTAGGCAAGTGCTTCATTAACGGCCATTCGCCGCAAATACGCGGGGAGGTTAGAATCTACCTTAATACTTTCGCGTTTCTCCCAGAAGCGAACAAAGACTTCCTGCGCTAAGTCTTCCGACAATCCGGGGTCTTGAACAAAACGGAAAATAGCCTGACACACCGGTTGGTACTGCTGATCGAAGATCGCCCGCATCGCCGAACGATCGCCGCTACGTAGTTGGCCCAGCCAGTTTTGATGTCGGGTGTTTTCCATAATCATAAGCAAACGCTCTACTTCTGATATTTTTGGTTGAGAAATGGCACCTCTCGGCTTATTTCGTAATGCAAAGGTCTACAAAGCTTCGTAAAGGTAACAACTCCTTCGACCTATTGCTTAATCTCTCTGATCAACGTACACGCTTCTGTGATTTAAAACAAGCTACTCAGGTCTACGTGGCTGCGGATCAGTTCTACTGCTCGTCTTGCTTTCCAGGGCGTACGTGTATTGATTTTCACTTCCATCCTGTTGATCTTAATGGCAGAACCATAGGTATCAAGTTGGGTGGCAATCAAGGGAATTTCATGCATCATAATGTAGTCCTGACAAGGAACTTCCCGTTGCAATTCACTGATAAAATCATTCTCGCCATTGACGATAATACCCGCTAATTTCAGATCCTGATCCGGATGTTTGCGATCAATTTCTTTTAATGCCGAAATTGCACTTTCCAACCTACGATGACTTACGATCATCAAAAGATTCTGTAAATCATCAAATTCTTTCTTCTCGATCAAGGAGCCGGAAGCAATATTTTCGACTTTGTTATCGAGGTTATGGCCATTCATTATAACGACGCCATCGACAGCCAAACGGACCCCCTCCATGATCGGGTTAGCCAACGTTTTATCATAAGGAAGAACCCCCAGCAATGGGATTCCCCAGCGGTCAAGCTTACCTCCTACGAGCTCTCTGATTTTATCTGATTTTTCGGGAATAACCTTATTGATAATCACCCCGGCAATGGGTACGTCCTTTTCTCTAAAAAGAGACAGGTTGGCATTGAGTTTATCAATGGTATTTCCCACACCACCTTCCACCACCATAATGACGGAAGCATTGAGCATCTTGGCGACATCCGCATTGGATAGATCAATAACACTCCCTACTCCTGGGTGGCCAGTACCTTCGTAGACAACTACGTCGTGCATTTTCTGCAATTCCCTCGAAGCGTGAAGAACTTGTTCCGGAAAATTATACTTCTCTGGATCGCGGAGAAACGAAGTCGTCACACCTCGTCCAAGAATCACAGGGCTATGTAGTTCGGCTGACAAGTCGAAATTCATTGTTTTAGAAAACAACAATGCGTCCTTGTCCACCTTTAAATCTCCTAAGTCTACAAATTCCTGTCCGAGTGGTTTGCAATAACCTACATTAAGTTCTTTGCTACGAATAGCAGCCACAATCCCTAGCGTAGAGGTTGTCTTTCCGACGTGTTGGCTGGTCGCAGCCACGTAAATTCTATCAAGCATAATTAGAAGAACTGATAACAGCGTGTTGGAAAATAATTCAAATTTCTCAACAAGCGCTAACTTGAATAAAGAAATCAACCCTGCGTTACTGGTCTGCGCTCCGATATAGCTGTTGGAACCATTGGGCCAATGCACTCACTTGCTCGTCAGACAACTTAGCTTCTGGGTGCAACCATGTAAAAGACTTCATTGGCATGTGCCGTTCTTGTACCTCTTCATAACATTCTTCCAGTTTATGCGCTGCTTTCTTAGCCGGATAGGACGTCCAATCAGAAAAGTTCAGATGCTGGCGTCCTCCGTTGATATGCCCTTGTATCCAAAAAGAAAGGGGCGCAATTTTAGCATACCAAGGATATTCCGACTCGTAAGAATGACAATCGTAGCAAGCTCCCTCTATTAGATTGGCAATAGTTGTTGGCGCCTCTACAGATTTAAGAAAATCAGCATTAGGGTCAACTTCAGGAACAGAACGATCTATAGGAATAAACTGAGCGACTAAGAGTAAGCCTACCAAAATCAGAAGAATCGTTTTGAGTTTGGGTTTCATAAGCACGGTTTCAGATAAAATGAAGATATATGTTGCAAGGCTTAGCCTCAACTTTATCATTGGGCAGCTTCCAAAGGTATAAAAATGTATCAATTCTCAGAGGAATTACTTGTTACTAAGTAACACCCAGAATGCAAATAATAACAAGATTCCATTAATTTTGCGAGGTTCAAATGCCAAACTACATGCCTGTTTTACCTGATTTTTCTGCTGTCCATGCTCGCCGTTTACTCCTGGCAGCCGTATTATTACTGGTCATTGCATCAGGAGTTGGCTATGATATGCATCGTCTGTGGCAGGCCGAACTTTTATGGGGCTATCGCCCATTATGGTTTTTACTCTGTGGCTGGTTAGGATTAATTGGGTTGTGGCAATGGAGAAAGTTGCGTAAAAGCACCACGCTACCAAGTCGGCCACTGGTCTTATCTACCCTTAGTGGTGTATTGCTGGGCATAGGTTTTCCAGATATCGTACCATTGCCCTTCTTATTGATGGTTGCCTGGGTACCTTTACTACTTCTGATAGAAGGCTGGAAACAAAAAGAAGGTGCTAAAAAACGGGAGCTCCTCCCCTATTTGCTACACACGTTCATGCTTTGGAATATCATTGCGACCTACTGGGTGATGAACACCAGTTTTGCGGCAGGGCTTTTTGCCAATTTGGCCAATAGCTTATTGATGTGTATTCCTTTCTTTCTTTTTTTGTGGACGCAGCGATACATCCCCAAAATGGGCTACGGCTCCTTGATTGCCTATTGGCTCACTTTCGAGCACATTCACCTGAGTTGGGAACTCACCTGGCCATGGCTTACCCTGGGTAATGGATGGGCTGAATACCCTAGCCTGGTACAATGGTACGAATTCACGGGCGTGTTTGGCGGCGGCCTTTGGATTTGGGTGATCAACATCATGTTACTGAACATCCTTATCAGTAAGAAAACCCAGGCCGAAAAGCAACTTCCACTTTGGCGACAATGGGGGAAACCAGTGGTTGTTCTGGTACTACCAATGCTGGTATCAGTCGTAATGTATAACAGCTACCAACAACAAGGCGACACTATAGACGTGGTTCTCGTACAACCTAATTTTGAGCCTCATTACGAAAAATTTGAACGGATAAAGGAAGCTGAGCAGATCACCCGTTTTATTGCGTTGAGCAAGCCACTGCTTGATGACAAGGTGGACTACCTCGTATTTCCGGAAACCAGTTATGGCTTTGCAGAAGAACTCGATGTAAAAAGCAACCGGAGTACTGGGCGCCTGTTGGAGGCTTTTAGTGCATATCCTACACTAAAGTTGGTCACCGGCCTTAATGCTTACCATGACTTCCTGCCCGACGAACCACGAACAGCTGCTACGCGATCTCGCAACCGCGGTGGGCAGGTCATTGAATATGAGATGATGAACTTGGCTGCTCAGATTCCTATGGCCCCAGAAGCCGCTGTGCAGACCTACCGCAAATCAAAGCTAGTCCCGGGGCCAGAAAAATTCCCGTTCAAGCGTATCCTTTTCTTTATGGAGCCACTGGTGGATGCTCTGGGTGGAACGACTGCCGGGCTGGGGATACAGGACAAACGTTCTGCTTTCACTAGTGATGCCGCCAAGGTTGCTCCTGTTATTTGTTATGAATCTGTTTTTGGGGATTATTTTGCCGGATACATCAGAGATGGCCAAGCGCAAGCGGCTTTCATTATGACCAATGACGGCTGGTGGGACAATACTGCCGGGCATCGGCAGCATCTTTATTTTGCCAGCCTACGCGCCATTGAAACAAGGCGTAGCATCGGGCGGTCCGCCAATACGGGCATCAGTGGTTTTATCAACCAGCGGGGAGATATTTCGCAAACGACCCAATACAACGAGCCTATTGCTATTCGGGGGCAGATGAACCTGAATGACGAGGTAACTTTTTATGTAAAATGGGGGGACCTCATTGCCCGTACCGCCCTGTTTTTAGCGATACTTCTTATTTTAAATACTTTCGTAAAAAGTAGATTACCGAAGGAATAATAATTTTCGAATGAAAAAATGGATCATTGGAATTGTACTCATCGGCCTTGCTGGCTACTTTCTTTTCCCTAATATTTTGCAGTTAGCTGGTTATAAAACGACCAGGGTAATGGTCTATAACGGTAATTCAACCGCAGCCAACTACCGCCTTAATGGGCAAGAACTAACGCTTGAATCCGGAGAAGCGCAAGTATACCGTAGTAGCCGCTTTACCAATCAGTTGGTTTACAAAAACGGGGATGATACCTTCAATGCTACCTTTGGCCCCGGGCAGCATTTTGTCAATCTTGGTGAAGGGCCGCTTCATTTAACGGAGCGTTATTACCGATGGGAAGAAGATAAGCAGGCGTTTTTTCCTTACGTGATTGAAAACCCCAAAGATCGCTTGCTCTATGATGCCGTTTTAAACAAAGGCCTCCATACGCTGGATAATTGCTGGGATTGTTGCCTACTGCTCCCTCCTGGTGAACGGCCCTACCGTTATCTAACACGGGAAAACAAGGACCGGAGGATCATTGTAAGTTCGAGGATGTGATTATGGTAAAGTGGTTAGATGGTTGATGGTCAATGGTTGTTGGTATGGTATGGCTCTAGCGTCGTAATGCATTGCGACTTTGCGGCACCAATACCAGATAAAACACCAACAACAAGAACCATTAGGCGAACAGCGGAACAGCTAGTAGCGATAGTAGTGGTACCGACTGGAGAGAGATGAGAGCGGATAGCGCGGTGGTGAGCAGATAGGCAAAGCCAGCTGCAAAAAAAACAATAGCTAAAAACAAAACCCCATGACTTCACCAATAGAAATCATGGGGTTTTGTACAAATAGTCAGCTAAACCACTTTTAGAAGATACTTAATGGTTCGTTCTAACTAAAGTCAGGCTGACCCATGTTTTGGCTACTGGAAGAAATCTACCAGTTCCATTTCGAAGATCAAGACCGAATTTGCGGGTAGGCCCGGGAAGCCATTACTACCATAGCCTAGGCCTGAAGGGATGAGCAACAGACCACTACCGCCAACACCGTACTTTGGGATACCTATTTCCCAACCAGTGATTAAATTATCGAGTAGAAAAGTGACGGTTTTATCGGGGGTAGTGCCGTCAATATTGGTACCATCGAATACGAAGCCATCGGTACGCATGCCTTTGTACTTTACCTTTACACTATCGCTCAAGGTTGGTTTGTCGGCAGCACCAGCAACATCAATGGTATAAAAAAGGCCCGAAGGATCTTCTATGGCATTCAAGTTATTGGCTTCGATGTAATCAAGGATGATACCACGATCAACGTCGGCCTGGTTAACGATATCATCACCGCACGACAGAATAGTAAGGCTAACAACACCTAGCAATAGAAAAAACTGTTTCATTTTATTATTGGTTTTCTTGCTTTGAACAGCAGAAGTGGTTTAAAATTTCCGCAAAGAACGCTAAAAAGCCGTAATTTGTGGTACTTCCAATAACAAAGTACCACACCCATGGTTAAAGATTTTCTTGTTTTTCTTGATGCCGGACACGGCGCTCTCGATGCTAGCGGCAAGTACGTTACAGCTCCCAGCAAGCAACATAAGCACAGCAAAGGGGAGTTTCATAAAGATGGCTGGTTTTACGAAGGCGTATTTAACCGCACGGTTACCAACCTGGTAGCCAGAAAGCTGCGCGACCTTTCTATTCCTTATTATATCGTCAGTCATGAGTATGTTGACATTTCGCTTCACTACCGAGTAGATTTGGCCAACTGGTACGCTAAAAAAGTAAAAAAGAGCCTCTACATCTCTAATCACGCAAACGCTGGCGGAGGAAGTGCACGAGGTTTTGAGGTGTTTACCAGTCCAGGGAAAACGACCTCAGATAAAGTTGCCGAACTGCACTGGAATAATGTCAAGGATGTCGTTGGTGACCGTATTTCTCGCTACCGCTCGGATACCAGTGATGGTGACCATGACAAGGAGGCGCGCTTTTTTGTGCTCACTCGCACCAGCATGCCTGCCATTTTGGTAGAGCATTTGTTTTTTGATAATTACGAAGACGCCTTGCTCTTAATGGATGATGAAATCGTAGAACGCTTTGCGGAGGCACAAGTGAGAACGATCATTGAGGCCCAGGGGGTGTTGTAGGTTTTTCAATCACCAAAGGCAACCAAGGGATTATATTCAACCATATAAGGACATAGAAGGGATTATAAGAAGCCTTCATAACAAGGGGAATTCACAAATTTACCCTGCACTGTTTTTATTGGACCACCTAAGTTTTTTTCTAAACTAGCATGAGGTACTATAAAAGGTGTATCCGCATAGGTTCCACCTCCGAACAGGAGTATTCAAAGTCTAATTTTTGATTTTCTTGATGGGCGGCGGATATACCGGTCTATAAAAAAGATACCTATAGCTGAGATGGTTGCCAGTGCGCCGGCCAGGTACCAAAGGGAAGAAAAGCCAAAGGCCGAAGCCCAACGCAAGCCCAAGGTAGGTGCAATAATGAAGGCGACAGCCCAGCCAATGCTTTGCAAGCCCATGTACTGGCCTCGCCGACTC
This sequence comes from Lewinella sp., assembly GCF_050633125.1. Taxonomy (NCBI): domain Bacteria; kingdom Pseudomonadati; phylum Bacteroidota; class Saprospiria; order Saprospirales; family Lewinellaceae; genus Lewinella; species Lewinella sp. Next base: position 86,236 of record NZ_JBOEFX010000020.1, on the reverse strand, counting down.
CGTGGAGCGACCTCTGCGGTGTAGGTACTTGCAAAGGGCATACTCAACATTTCTCCGATGGTGATCAACACCATGAAACCTACCGCAAAGACCGGCAGCCACGCAGCCCCTTGCAACAAGAGGAAAGCGACTGCCAGGAACAAGTAACCTACGGTAATGATGCCGAGGGATCTAAAATGCTGGCCGGCTTTGTGCACCAAAGGCATTTCCATAAAAACAATCATCAAGCCATTGAGGGTAACCAGCATGCCAATTTCGGCCTCGCTATAACACAGCTCCTGCTGCAAATAAACAGGCAGGCTGCTGAAGAACTGCATAAAGGCCACAGCCCCTACCATGAGGAAAAATACGAATACCAGAAACGGAATATTGCGGTAAGCCGATTCTGCTAACACTTCATTTTCATCGGGCTCTTCTTCTCCTTTTTCGAGACGACCAGGAGGGAGTAACAAGCGAAAAGCCAAGGCTGCGAACAGGCAAGAAAAACCGTTGACAATAAACAACCACTGGTACCCCAAGCCCGCAATGAGCAAGCCACCAAGAACAGGCCCCATCGAAAAACCGAGGTTAACAGCTAAGCGGAGAAGGCCGTAGGCGCGGGCACGGTTTTTGGGATTGCTATAAAAAGCAAGGGCCGCCTGGTTGGCAGGACGAAAAGCGTCCATGACCGTGCTGAGGACAAATATACCGATACTCATCCCCCAGAAAGTGGTTTGCTGGCCCAGCACCCAGAACAAAAAGCCACTGCCAACCAGGGTCCATTGCTGTACCCGGTAAAAACCAAATTTATCGGTGATCCAGCCGCCAACGTAGGATCCTAATACGGAACCAATGCCAAAACTGCTCATGATCAGACCCGCATCCTCGAAGGTGAAACCCCGCTTGGAGGTTAGGTAAATCGTAAGGAAGGGAATAACCATAGCCCCTGCCCTATTGATAAGCAGCACCAGCGACAGGTACCAGACTTCGGGTCGTAAACCCTCGAAAGATTCCCTGTATAAATTGATCGTACGGTGCAGCATGAGTAGATAGTTTCCACAGAAAACCCTGCTGCCTCATGGATAGTTCCGGAAAGTCTTAAAAAATAGCGTAGCGGGTACTGAAGTTGACCGAAGGGCGGACGGTATGAAAGTCGAAAAAATCCTGGTCATTAAACTGCCCGGCAAGCCCTACGTTTAGGACAAAGCTCCAATTATAGGTTACAAAATAGTCCCAGGACAAATTAGAAATAAAAGAAAGACGGTTTTCTTTAAAGCCGTCTTGTACACCGTTCGGAATATTCGTGCCGAGTTGTCCGACAACTTGATTGGTCCAGCTTAGCGTAGTCCGAGAGATAGGCAACCACACCAGGCGATGACTTAAACTGGCGCCCCCTCCGTACCGCTCTACTGAGTCAAAAGGAAAATTGTTCTCTTCAAGATCAGTTTGGTAATAAGCAGATAACTCTGCCGTCCAGATACTAGAGGCGTTGTCTCCGATGATCTTGCCCGAAGTGTAGTTGACGTAAGGCCGACCACTGACGGTAAACTCGTCTCCTGCGAACGGCTTTGATTCGTAATGATAAGCCCCTTCTGCATCTACTCCGAATTGCCAGCGTTTGCCGCGTGGCAGGCTTGCCCGGTTGGCGAATGCCCAATTGTCATTGAGTACTGCGAAGAGCATAAATTCATTGTCAATGGCAATGTTTTCTTCCGTAAACAACTGCTGTAGCTGCTGTAATTCGTAGATACGACGCCGACGGAAATCGAAGGTCCGATTGCCGATGATAGAGGTTATTCGCTGTGCCAGTAATTCTCTCTGCTCGGGAGTGGTCGCGCCGATGACCTGCTGTTCCAGTAAATCGTCCATCATCCAATTGGCCAGCAGGGCGTCTTCGGCAAATTCAATCCGACCGGTTCCGAAAAACAGCCCAGGGTTGAGTGAAATATCCGTGAAGCGGTCAGATTCGAGCGCAAAATCATCTCGATCCTGGGCATTCATGAACAAACCACCCCGAAAACCCCAGAATTTTTTCTCGGTGGTGTAATTGTATTGCTCGATGCTGGCATATAAGCTGGCGCCTTTTCGTGAAATATCTACTCGGTCATGATCTTTAAACTCCTGGCGAAAAAACTGAGCCTGGCCAGAAATACTAATATTACGAATGCGATTATCGAGGCTGGACTGTTCCCGCCAATCGATGGATAAGCTACCACCACCACCGTGGTTGACAAAATCATCCCAATCACTGAATGTTCCGGAATAATTTAGGCTAGGATTGATTTCTAAAAAGGGCCGACGCTCGTAACGGGCTTGGTATTGGCTGATGTCGTAAGACTGAGCTTGGAGCAAGAGCGCACCAAAAACAAAAAAGAATGTAAACATTAATGATTTCATGAGTCGCGTGTTTTGATTAAGTGTTTAAGAGAGCCAAGGGACGGCACCTCCGTTATATGGTTAAGTATTTGAGAGCGCCAAAAGAAGGATGCTTCCGTACTCGGCAACGCTGTCAAAACTAGGTTATAGCTCTTGCTTCAGCTTATGTTTTACAGCACCCTTAACGCAATTTTAACACAAATCAATTGCTACCCTGAACAATTCAGGGCATTTAAGATTTCAGTAATAAAATCGAAAAAGTAAAAACACCACAGACAATCCAGAACGACTTAAGGGTTTTGGCCGCAGCATTGTCTTACAAGGAGGTTTCCTTTTTGCCTTTGATTTGGCAACCTACCTTGTACATGCCAAACACAACAAGAAGATTCCTAAGTTACTGGAAGGCTTGAGCTTTATAGGGGATAGTGTTGGATTACATCTGACGTTTCAATGTGTTTTTTGTTCCTTTTTTTCACAGTTAAATTTTCGGCTTACTTTAGCAAAATGCAAAAAAACACACCACTACTTCACTCGATAATTCAAGGGGGGGGCTTTTTACTTATTAGCATTTTGTTCCTTTCGAATTGCCAGCAGGAAGCCACTTCTCAAGCAACTCCCCCTAGTTCACTACCAGAGGATATGGTTCTTATCCCAGCGGGAGAATTTATGATGGGAGGAAAGTCTGCCCAAGCCGATCCTGATGAGCTACCACGAAGAGTAGTAAAAGTTGATGCGTTCTGGATCGATGCTACAGAAGTGACCAATAAAGAATTTTCCAAATTTGTTGCAGCTACCAACTACAAGACTGTAGCGGAAAGAGACATTGATTGGGATGAAATGGTCAAAAACCTTCCTCCTGGCACCCAAAAACCTGATGATGCAATGCTAGCCGCAGGTTCACTGGTTTTTCGCCCCACAGAAGGGCCTGTAAACTTACAATACGCAGCACAATGGTGGCAATGGACAATAGGTGCCGATTGGCAACATCCAGAAGGCCCTGAAAGCAACATTATTGACAGAATGGATTATCCTGTCGTACATATTGCCTGGGAAGATGCCGCGGCTTACGCCGAGTGGGCGGGCAAACGCCTACCTACCGAAGCAGAATGGGAATGGGCAGCAATGGGAGGGCTCGAAGACCCAAAGTACCCTTGGGGCAATACGCCTATCGAAGAGGCAACCAGCGTTGCCAATTTTTGGCAAGGTGCTTTCCCTTATGACAATACAGAGGCGGATGGTTTTTTTGGTGCTGCACCCGTAAAATCATTCCCAACCAATGGTTATGGCCTTTATGAAATGGCCGGCAATGTATGGGAGTGGACCAGTGACAAATACCACTATCAAGCTTACCAAATCGGAAAAACCAAAGAGCTTAATAAAAATCCTTCTGGCCCTGATCAATCCTTTGACCCTCAGGAACCGAACATGCCCAAACGAAGTATGCGAGGAGGGTCTTTTCTTTGCAACGAGAGTTATTGTAGTGGGTACCGAGTAGCACGGCGTATGAAATCCAGTGAGGATTCTGGTTTTAATCACACTGGATTCCGTTGTGTTAAAGATATAGAGTAATGTGAGGTTTAGCTAGCGCTGCTACTTCGTGGTGCCTTTGTGTATTCCTTAAAGATAATATTTATACAAGGTCATCACCACTAACGCGGACGCGCAAAAACCTGCGTCCAGTAATTGTCTTTACGGGCAGCACCCATTTCTGTAAAATTAGCGCCCATGAGGTTGCGGCAATGGCCGGGGCTGTTGATCCAAGCTTGCAAGACTGCGCTGGAGGAGATAAAGCCACTAGCGATATTTTCGCCGTATTGTTGCCAATCGTAACCAACAGTTTCGAGACGTGTTCCGGCATTACTACCATCAGAGCCGGTATGATTGAGCTGTCCTTCCCGGGCCATGTCAACACTATGGTTGGTCGCCGCCGCCGCCAATTGACTGTTCCACTGCAGTGGGCCTACAGCGGGCATATTTTGGTTACCGCAGCGACAGCCTTCCGCTCGTAACGCGTTGACATCATCCAGCATTTGCTGAAAAGCCGTTGGCGCATCATTACTCACTTCTATTCCGACGGGAGAAGGTTCATCAATGAAAATCTCATCGGGTTGACAAGCGGTAAAGAATAACATTGCCAGAAGTAAGAGAGGAAATAAGCGGAGGTTATAGGCATTTACCGATTGCTTCAGCATAAAAGGAAAGATTTGGTCAGAAGAACATTCCGAACTAAATCGTTTCATAAGCTCAGCTTAGTATAAACAGCTGTTTTTTTTCATAGTATTAACGTTATGTTTTCTCTTCCAAAACAGGTCTTATCCCTTCAGATGATGTATAGGTATTCCAATAGCATTACACAGAAGGCAAGCAAGCAAATTACACCTACTCAAAATGGTTTATGTTATTCTTTTTCATTAAAAATCTTCATTGCAAGATTTTTAATGACACAACTGGACTTCCGACCTTGGCCGAGAGTCCAGTTGTAACAATTTCCTGACAACTTTCTGCTTAGTCACTTACGCTTTTCGCTGTAGCTTAATCACAGAAATTGCCGAACAAGCTCTAAAACTATCGCTGAATAGCAATTCGTTTAGTGACACTACCCTCTTCAAAATTCAATTTCAACAAGTACATTCCCGTTGGTAATTGGGAAACATCCATGCTGTTATTGGTCATCTGAAGGGAGTTTATTCTTTTCCCGACAAGGTCATACAGCTCTGTCGTAAATGTGCCTTCTATCTCTGAAACTACATTAATCACCGTATTAGCCGGGTTAGGATAAATACTTACCGCTGACGCTTGCAAGAGGTTGTCTGTAGAAGATACAAAGTCATTTTGAAGGCCAGGTGTGCCTACCTGATCCCCGGCAACATCATAAGTATAAGTAGAGAATGACCAATTAGAAGCCAGGTCATTCGCTGTGGAATTCATTACCGCAGGATCAACATTTAGCATAAACGAAACCTTTGAAGAACCTCCAGCCGCAGGAATTCCGATGGCCTCTGTATTGTCCATGCAACTACCAGAATCCATGTTACCAATGTATTCGCCATAGCCGTAATCATAGCGCACTTCATCCACCAGTGAACCATCTGCCTTGGCGATGATCACACCATCAGGGCAAGAGGTATCACCGTCATCAGCATAACTGCTCTCGTTGTTGAAGCTCGGCTTTTTGTAATCGTAGAAGTAATCGAATTCCACGCCACCTTGTGCTTCCGGGATGTTAAAACCAGAAAAAACAGCGTAGCTATGAGGCGCTAACGTGAAGCTGCCGATGGTTGTAACGTTCGAGGAGCTAGAAGCATCTGTCAGTGTCCAACCATCCATTACTACAGGCTGATCGGTCGTATTGTAAACTTCAAACCACTCGGTGTGCCCTTCATTTGGTGAGGTATCTGCACCAGCTGGGTTGTTGGGCAGTGCTGCAGCCAATTGTTCATCGGTAGGCTTTAGTGGGCGATTGTGGTATTCGGTGATAATCACTTCGCCTGTTCCCTGCCCAAAGGCACTTATAGAAAACAAGAGCATTAGGTAGATAAAATTGATTCTCATAAAGAAAATTTTAATTGGTTTATAGTTCAAAACTCAATCCAAACAAGTTCTTGCAAAGGTTTTCAGTTTCATGTTTAGTAGAGGAGATTCAGTTTCAAATTTTCCTCTGTCCTTATCTCTCCCGAATTCGTGATCGTATTATCGGTATGGGTATTGTTTTTAGCTCCCCACAAGAGTGCTACCAATTTTACCTGATTGTTCAAGAATGTATTCCCGGTAATAGCGACATTGATGATGCCATAGGTATTGAGTAAAACGCCGTTGGGCTCCTTGGCTCCACAGTTGGTAAACTCACTGTTGGCCACTACCAGATTGCCACCTACAGTAGATTCATCATAGCCACCACGGTAGTAGTCAAGGACATTCTGGTCAATTCCCTCAAACCGGCAGTTGTCGATCCGGATATTTTCAGCATTGTACTCTCCTTTATCTTCCGTTTCTTCCGACAACTCTATGCCATTGTTGCAATTTTTCAGCGTCGTATTTGTGAAGGTAATGTATTGTGAGAAGGAATACTTGTAAGCTTTCAGCACGTAATCGAACCCGCTGATCTCACAGTTATCAACGCTTAGATTATACAAGCTAGACATGTTTTCCTTCAGCGATGCAAAGGCATATTGTTCTCCCTTGCCGTTCAAGATGACATTATCCAGCGTCAATTGTCCTTTGGGGTTCATTTCAAATGCAGGTGTAGCTGCTGGGCCTGAATACACGATAGTTGCTCTGTTGTCCGCATCTTTGGATTTGATTTGGATGGCTTTATTAATGACGATTGGCTCCGTGATTTCGTAAGTACCCGGAGCGAGTTCAATAATGTCACCAGCTTCGGCAGCAGCTAACTTCTCCGATAAGTCATTGGTAGAAGGCGTGACCGCGTGGATAACACTTTCCCGAGGAGTGCCTCCCTGCGTGTACCAATCGGGGCCATACTGGCTCTTATCTAAAACATCTGGCACCTGGGCAGTAGTGCTACTAACAGCTCCCACTGCGTTTTTATCAGCTCTTGAGGTTCCAAATAAGTCTTTCGCTATCGTTTCGAATTCAAAGCCGGAGAATAGTTCTACTTCGGATAATTCTGCTGCTGGAGCGAAAACAAAGTCGCCCAATTTCGTTACCTCAAAAGGCTTGCTTTCCAGTCCGTCTACGCTTTCAAAGTCACCGCCTTGGTTATTGATCACGTTACTTTGGAAATTAATTCCATCCAATTCATCGTGCGCTACCACAGGTTGACCGTCAGCAGTTTCGTTATAAATAAGGTTGTTGGCAACGGTGGTTCTTATTGGTCGTTCTGACCGTATTTCAGACGCGGGTAATACGTCTTTTTGATCTACATTAGACCCTACCCCAAACTGTAAAGGAGAGCTACAGTTAATCCATGAATTATACGCAACCACCACATCGGTTACTTGTATGTACCGGTTTAGTGGAGATTTCGGAATACCGTTCATCACCGCCAATGGGCTTCTGAAAGCCTGTCCTTTGAGCTGATAGAAATAGTTATTCGTAACCCAATGTCCAGTGCCTATGAGGCGGACACCGCCAATATTTTCTGAATTTTCATCACCGATGAAGTAATTTCCATCTACCAAGCAGTAGTTACCGTGCCGAGTCACTAATGACCCTTCACTCTTATAGAAAACGTTATTTCTAAATTCATTGAAATTGGACTTGCTCGAAATAATCTCTACCTCACCATCGCAGCGATCAAAAAGGTTGTTCGCTACTAAGGTATAGCTTGGCGACATAGAAGTGTAGCTATTGCCAATCTGAATCGTCTCGGCACTAGGGCCACCCTTAGGAGGTCTGGGACCAAAATGGTTATCCGTGATTTGATGGTAATTACTGATGCTTTCAATCCCATCAAGGTCGACTCTAATGGTCGGCCCACGATTTGATTTACCGGCTAGGTAGCAATGATCCAATTGATTGTGCCGGCCACGAAACCTCACCCAAAGGTCGGTCTTGTTTCTTTGAAGCTGATTGAAATCTTCGATAACACAATTCGTTACCCGACAATTGAATGCAAAATTTTCTTTATCTGTTTGAAACTCAATCACCGCTGAAGAAGGACTGTACCCATTCTTGAAATGTAAGCCTTCTACCACCAAAAATTCTCCTGCCAGTTTTAAGTCTGACTCCCCTTCTATAGTTACTTCGCCAGGTGTCTCTGCACGCAGCGTGATGGGGCGATCGGAAGTACCCATACCGGTGAATCTGATTTGCACATTTTCCCAGTTGCCGTTGGCCATTACGATCACATCCCCTGGCTGGGCGTTAGCAATGGCCTCCTCGAGTTCAAGGCTATTGTTCACCTTTGAAGAATTTCCCTCCGAATTGGATGCCTCGCATCCCCAAAAACAGGTGGCTATTGCCAAAAGAATAAATGTGTATTTCACTTTAAGCTTTTTTGTTTTCTTTCTATCTTAATTGTTTTCCCATTTCTCTATCTGCCTTGAGCTTTTTTTGTTTCACAAAACCTAGTTTGTGATTGCATTTTAGATAGAAAAATTGGTCAACCATTTAATTGGTCAACCAATATACTGTCATTTTTCCACAATCCAAATAAATTTAAAGTCTTTCTTTTACAAAGTGCTACCGAGAAATAGCAGAGCGGTACCGAATTGCTTCGACACCGCTCTACAAGTGGTCTGATTTTCTAAATTTGTTTACTGGCTGGTTGGGTTACAACACCAGCATAAACCGGAGTTATCTGTCCTTATTTGGTGGAGGAAAAGTCTATGATTACTAAACGGATGAATACCTTCCTACACAAAAAAAACAAAACTCGCCTTCTAAAACTTCACGCGTTTGAGGCGCAAAGCTTTAATAAGCCAACGTGGAAGTGGGCGATGCGGGTCTCGCTTTTGGAGATCAATACTGAGGTTAAGTGATTTGAGCAAGGGAACCTTTTGGGCTTCTACGAATTCGATGAGGGTGCCATCATCGTCTTCCAGATACCCCCAGCGGCCGTTGGTATCCCCCATTTCAAAAGTTTCTTCGCTTTTTACCTGGAAGGGATAACCTTTCTCGGCACATTCGTCGATCAAAGCACCAATGTGCTTGGTATCAAAGCAAACGTGAATGTAGCCCAGATCACCCCAATAGCGATTTTCAAAAATCTTGACAGGCTCACGCTCCAGGCATTGGATCAAGGTGAGTTCGCTACTTCCTATCCACTGGCTAAAGCCTCCTTGTGGCACCTTGGGCATCCCGAGTTGTACTTTACGAAAGTAGTGTTCCTCGCCGGGTTTGCCGATAATAACATCTTCAATAACTTGTTCGTAACCGAGAATATCTGAATACAAACGCAGTGAGCGATCAATATCTGTAACGCCAATGGCTACGCCGCAAATTCCGCCCAGTGGGCCATCGGATTTGCTAAACCAATCATCGGCAGCTTTGATTTCGATGAGGTTACCGTAGGGGTCCTGAATCATAAAGCTATCCTTTGCCAGGCTAGCTGAAAGATCTTCTCGAAAGGGCACCTCCGCTTGCTCCATTCTAGAACGAGCAGCGGCCAGATCGTGGGACTTGACGGTAATATAGTTGATGCCCAGATCTCCTAATTGAACAGGTGCAGGAGGGCCAGTGGGCGTACGATCTTCGTATTGCCAAATTTCGTAACCACTGCCGCCATTGGCCTGCATAGCTAACAATGCTCGTTTCTGGTGAGGTTTTCCTCCCATATACCGAGCCATGTGGGTTGCTACTTTTTTATCATCAAAGACCAGTAAATCTGCTTTCAGTACTTGACCGTACCAGCGAAATGCTTCTTCTGCATCATGCACTCCGATCCCTACCTGCTGGATCCCGTAAATAATTTTCTCTTTGCCCATGAGGGATGCTTAATATTTCGACAGAAATGCCAATAGCATAAGATATTCTGTCACTTAGTATTGATGTTGCCAATAACCAAGTGGTCATTCCTCAATCCGTTTGAAGTAGCTTGCGATAAGTCTGACAAAGCCGGTCGGAAGAAACACCACAATGAAAAAGCAAAAATACCCAAAGATTTACCAAATTCACCCGCATCCACGAATTATTGTCATATTTCCGTGCAGAGACAAGAGCGTTTTTAGGGATCAGGCAATGCTTTAAACCTGCTCGTCTAGCTCTTTTCACAAGGTCAAAATCTTCCATCAGGCGAAGCTCATCATGGAATCCACCTAATTGCTCAAATGCTGTCCGGCGGATAAAAAGGGTTTGATCTCCCCCACCGGCAAACAGGCCATCATAGCGGGTAAAAAAGCTATTAAACTTCAGTAACAGCTTCTCGGATTCAAATTGGTAGCTAAAATACCCTAGGTCGTTACCACGCTTCAGGGCTTGCTCTATATCGGCCATAAAGCTGGCAGGCGGCAGTGTGTCCGCATGAACAAAATAGAGAATATCAGCCGTAGTTTGCTCAGCGGCATAGTTCATCTGTGGGGCTCGACCTGCTCTTGGGCAGTTCAGTATTTCAGCACCTGTAGTAAGCGCCAATCCAGCAGTATTATCTGTTGTACTAGGTGAATTGGCGACGAGAATCTGCGCCTGTGTATACTGGCGTAGATGATGAATGAGGCGCTCAATCTGAGCAGCCTCATTATAAGTTGGAATAATTATAGTAATATTCATAAACTAGATAGTCCCTGTTACACTGCTAATCTGCCAAAGCTAAAAGCTCTGGATGTTTCGAATTCGTAACACCAGCTTTTACTAAATGTTGGTCTGCCAACTCCTTGTTACCCATACTGCTATAAATTCTGGCCAGCAAACGGTTAACATCGATATTTTCAGGCCGGCGTTCGTATTCTTGGCTGGCGTAAACTAAGGCTTGTTCAGGACTTTCATATAATTCAAGATAAATAAAAGCATACTCCATGTCCATTCGGTGACCACTATTCACATCATCTTGTAGCATTACCTGGATTTCGGTAAGCGCAGCTTCAAGCTTTTCCTGGTCACCTTGTTGCTTATAAATGCTTGCAAGGTCTGTGTAAAAGCCTACTTCTGGAATAATTGCGGCGGCAGCCAACAATTCTGTCTCAGCAGCAGCCAGGTCACCCTCTTCCGTTTTCAGTGTAGCTAATTTGGCCATTGCAAAAGGGTAATCTTCCCGTTCAGCGAGGGCCAATGTATATTGTTCTTTGGCTTTAGCAGGATAACCATAGGTTTCATAAAGTTCACCCAGTGTAAGTCGCGCCCAGCAGGTGGCTTCCTGTCCCGGAAAACCCGCCGATACGGCCATCTTCATAGCTTCGATAGCACCATCAACATCGCCGTGTATTTCACGAAGATAGGATACCCGAGAATACGAGCGCAGATCTGGCCGAATGCTCACCATCTTATCTGCCATGGCTACTGCTTGGGTGTAATTACCTAACTCTACATTGGCATCAACAAGTGCTCCGTAAATTTGGGCGTTGTAGGGATTGAGTTTTACGGCTGTTTCTGCCGTGGCAAGCGCATTGGTAAAGTCATGTTGAGACAATTCTACCGAAGCTCGCGTAGAAAGCATCTGGAAACGTAAGTCAGCACTCACCAGTGGTTGTGTTAAACCTCTTTTGATAACTTCCAACGCTCCAGGATAGTAATGGCCATGTTCTCCGGTAATGCGGGCTTCATTGATGAAAATTTGGGAGAGCTTCAGGTAAGCTTCTGCATCCTGAGGGTCTTTGCGCAATGCTTGCTGCTGGGTTACATAGAGGCGCTGAATCTGATCCCATTCTGTTCCCTGTCTCAAATCTGCGTGTCGATCAAGGAGTTTGGGCAGGTCTATATCTTGGGTAGAGGAGGCTTGCTGTGAGTTGGTCTCATTTTGACAAGACCATGTAAATAAGGCTAAAAGAAGAAGTGTTATTAGATTGAATTTCATGACGTCCTATTATTGCGCAAAAAATAAATAGAGCCTTCTCTGAGGTTTTTTCATTAGTTGGTACGCTTGAAATGAAGCGCTAAACCAACTATTGTAAAAACGAAGACTCATTTATTTTTGTGCTGTTTTTGTTTTTTTTAAAAAAATAAAAATGCTGACTCTTCGGGAGCGACCCTGGTGAAGAGTCAGCGTGACTATTGTCCAAAAAACAATTTATAACCCGTTACAAAGTGATTCAGGGCCTTCTCACTTGTCATCTCCAGCCCTAACTGCGTTGCAAAGCCTCGCCGAAGCTTAGGCTTCGCCTACATTTTGCGCCTTGTCAGAACAGAAGATGACGGCGTGACAAAACCCCCAATCACTTTGTGCCGGGTATAGTGCCCTGTCTTTTTACCAACAGGATACTAGACCGAGTCTTTTATCTGGATTTAACCATTTTAATGACTTGCAATACTTCACCGCGTTCGTTGGCTACCCGTAGGTAGTACAAGCCCGCAGGGTAGGCACTTGCATCCCATTCGCGCTGGTAGATACCTTCGGAGGCACCATCACTCCAACGTTCGATAGTATGACCGGAAACATCCATCACATCCATAGTCAGCTGGCTTGGTGTCGCCAAGTCCAACTGGATAGTGGTGTTTGTACGGAATGGATTTGGATAATTACCCGCTTGGCGCACTACCGTAGGTTGGAGGTCCAACTGTGGGGTCTGGCTCAGGGGAGCAATACTCAATTGCATGGTGTTGTCTGCTACTTCACCTGCACAAGGATCATCACCCGCAAAGGGTAAAGCCAGGTAAGGGAAGCTCTTATTGAATGGCTTATCATTCGCTTCTACACCAGTAGTATAAGTCAGTACACCCAAGAGGTCATCTGTTACCGGGCTGGCGCTTTCACCAGGGATATAATCATCGTACCATAGTCCTACAGCAGCCAATACAACTCCTGATACAGCTTGTAATTCGATGCGTGTAACATCATCCTGCAAGCGGCGTCCGTTAGGAAAACCATCCATATTAGGAATAAACTGTAGGTCGGCATTACTTGCGTAGGTAGGGTCGGTGAGTCCTAGAACGGCAGCTTGCACCAAGCCCAGTGAGCTAAAGTTTGGATCATCACGAGGGGTAGCAGGCACGGCCATGTTTAGACGTAGCATATCACCACCTGTTGGTAAAAAGTTATTGATAAAAGGCTTACCTGCCGCTAGTGGGTTCCCATCCTTGCCAGTAGCCAATTGGTACGGCGGAAAGTTAGGCACACCTGTATGGAAAATGGGCCAAAGGTCTACCGAACGTGGCTTGCCAGGGCCAGGCAACAAGAGGGTACCAAAGATGGCATCATCAAGGGCAGTACCTGCAACGGCATCACTACCTTTCAGCGGGAAGAGTCCATCTTGTCCGTTACCAAAATCAAAGGCTCCTAAAGAATTCCGTTGAATACGTAGTGGTGCAAAACCAGGTACAGCACCGCCAAATAGGTCATCGTCCATGTACAAGGCCAATTCAGGGTTGTAGAAATACTGATCCAACAGGGTATCCTGCAATTCCTGGTAAGGCGTGATGCTGTTCCAGTAATCTTTCATTCCTACAGGAATCACAGCCTCGTTGGTCAGTGGCATACCCAGGCGAGAAACCTGCACCCATTCACCGCTGTGCTCCTCACCACCAGGGGTAAGTGTGCGGATAGAACGACGGCTGGCTGATGCCCAAACGCCTATCACATAGTTAGGGTCAAGAATGCTGGTAGGACCAGAAGTACCTCGTGGCACGAGGTAGCGAATAGGAATTTCCATCACAATGGCACTCGTATTCATACAAGCCAGTCCGTCCAGCGCTTGGCCATTCTGACGTGGTGCATCACCAAGGTCAAAAATACCTGCCAAGTCTACAAAGAAAGGATCATCCATTGGGCCAGCAAAAACACGCTCACCAGTGATCGCATTCCGGCGAGCCAATTTCACCTGACGCTCATAAGTAGAGTTCATACCTACGGCTGACTCGATAGAACGCGCACCAATATTTGGTGGAGGAACCGGGCCGCCACGCAAGATGGTCACAAATGATGCTCCGCCATTACGGCTACGTTCCAGGTTGTAGCGGGTACGTAGGTTTTGTTGCCCTAAGCGAATATTGAAAAACGTGCTTGGGTCTTCATTTTCCTTGTAAAAGGTAAAGCGATAGATGATATCGTCACCAGTAGTACTAGGATCGTTATCGATGTGTATTTCGTAGCGAATATTTTCGCCAAACTGGTAGTAATTGGGGCCACCCTGAGGCAGCTGCATTGGTACGTAAGTAGCCACAAAAACAATGCTATTGCGGTTGGCAGGGCTACGGAAGGCGTACAAATCGACGTTGTCCGCTAGTGGATCGTCGGCAATCATTGGCGCTTCGCGATGTGACGAAGCCTGCAAGCTGGAGCTACTACCCCACACTAAGAGTAGGCAGAACACCCAGGCCAACTGAGTAAATTTATTGAGAAACATAATTATTATTTTATAATTAGCAGTCTTCCAAGGAAGACTATAGTTATTGTAATTGTTGGTATTTACTCGACCTCTGTTCCGGCCCAAGGGGCAGCGATATAAGGGAAAGTATTACTAAACGGCTTATCGTTCTGCTCAACGCCAGTGCTGTAGGTCAGTACATCTACCAAGTCTTGGGTTACCGGATTGGCACCACCAGCAGTGTAATCGTCATACCATAGGCCAATGGCTGCTAGTACGATACCGCTCACGGCTTGCAATTCGATACGTGTAACATCATCCTGCAAGCGGCGTCCGTTAGGGAAGCCATCCATGTTGGGGATAAACTCAAGATCGGCAGTGCCAGCGTAAGTAGGATCGGTCAATCCAAGAACAGCTGCTTGTACTAATCCTAGTGAACTAAAAGCAGGATCGTCACGGTCGGTAACCGGTACAGCCATATTCAGGCGCAACATGTCTCCACCATTAGGCAAGAAATTATTGATAAAAGGCTTGCCCGCTGCAAGTGGATTACCATTTTTTCCGGTAGCCAATTGGTAAGGAGGAAAGTTAGGTGCTCCCGTATGGAAGATGGGCCAAAGATCTACCGAACGTGGCAAGCCAGGGCCAGGCAACAAGAGCGTGCCAAAGATGGCATCATCCAGCGCGGTACCAGCTACAGCATCACTGCCTTTGAGTGCGTACAGGCCATCTTGGCCATTACCAAAATCAAAACCTTGTAGGGAGTTACGCTGAATGCGTAAAGCAGAAAAAGCAGGTACAGCACCACCAAACTGGTCATCGTTCATATAGAGCGACAGTTCAGGATTATAGAAAAATCCGTCTAGAGCAGTATCAGTAAGTTCGTCGTAAGGGGTAAGGCCATTCCAGTAATCTTTCATTCCGATAGGAATTACGACTTCGTTGGTAAGCGGCATTCCGAGGCGAGAAACCTGAATCCAATCGCCAGAGGTCTCAGAAGTACCATCGAAATTGAGGGTACGCACCGCCTGGCGGCTGGCTGATGCCCAAACACCGATCACATAATCGCCGTCCAGAATGTTAGCAGGTGTAGCCGCAGCACCAGCTTTTAGCAAAAAGCTGATCGGAATTTTCAGTGCTAAGGTGTGAACATTGTAACGTGCCAATCCATCGCGGTTTTCACCATTCTGCCGAGGAGAATTACCCAAGTCGAAAATGCCACCTAAATCCACATAAAAAGGATCATCAACAGGGCCGGCAAAAACCGTTTCGCCCGTGCTACTATCCGTGATAGCGTCTTGCATTAACTGAGCGTAGGTGGTATTCAAACCTACACCACTTTCAATACTACGCGGGCCGATGTAGTTGGGCGGTACGACACCGTTAGAAACGATGGTTTCGAAAGAATCACCTCCGTCCATACTACGCTCAAGCGTGTAAGTCGTTTTGAGGTTTTGTGCGCCTAGGCGGATATTGAAGAAAGTAGTAGGATCTTCGTTGGTCCGCTGAAAAGTAAAGCGGTAAACAATTTCATCACCAGGAATAGACGCGTCGTTATCAATATGAATTTCATAACGAATATTCTCTCCAAAAGTGTAGTAATTGGGGCCACCGTAAGGCAATTCGGCAGGAATGTAATTGGCAATGATCGTGATGGTATTCGGATCATCGGGGCTACGAAAAGCGTAGAGGTCCGTATTGTCCGCCAGTGGGTCATTGGCGATGAGTGGTGCTTCCCGGTGGCTGGAGGCCAAGACCGGTTGTATTCCCCACAGCATCATAATGAGTGCACCTAAAAAAGTGCCTAATTTGGTTCTCATAACATAATTGGTTTAGATTAAAGATTTAGTTTTCTGCTCAAAGAGCTGCCAGCCCTTCATCGTTACAGATGAAGCGATCTAAGGGCTACGACAATATTAACTTGGCACAATCTGACGCCCCTTGCGAGGCTACTCTTCGTTGAAGAACCAGTCACTACGCTTTGGCGTAGCTTCTGAACCTTCGCCTTGATCAGTCTCACAATGACTCATCATCTTATGTCAACTTAATTTCACCCTAGCCCTTTGGGGCTGGCAGATTCGAACTTTGGGAGTTAATAGCGTCCCGGTGTTTCTTGGAAATGTCCGTGGGATAAGACTTGGAAAGTGTTTGTTCAGGCGATATATGATTACTTACGAGAGGGCGGTTGTAAGTGGATGTTTTGGGTTTGTATTTTTTTAAAAAAAATATTAAAACTTGATATCCGCGAAGGCTACCGGGCCGATTTCAAAGGCTGCACCCGCTAGTTCTTTTTTCGTAAACGTTTGTATTTCTTCATTGTAAGGGAAAATTTCCCGCAAGTGCATCATGGCCACTGGCTCGAACGTTTTTTGCCAAACATGCTGCATGGCTACTTCTTGTGCAGCGGTTACGGAGCCGTTGTGGAAATAAGCATAAGCCAATAGGTCATAAGTTTCTGGGGTAGGGCGTTCTCTCACTTCTGCCAGGGCCAAAGCAAGGGCATTTTGCTTTCGGGATTTCTCCAACTCCATTTCACAGATTGAAATTCGGTACATGTGCCCGTATGAAGGAGTAGCTGTCGTCAGACGAAAGGTTTCCTTTTCGTCGGCAGCACAGGCTTTATTGCCTTCATGTATGAAGACCTCTGCAAGCAGTAGGTGTAGATCCGGGCTATCATTATGGCGCATGATCTGGTGTATCATTTCTCGCGCCATGCTGGGGTTATTATCATGAGCGTAGGCCATCCAAGCCAAGCCTTTGTACGCATACCAATTGCCGGGGTCAAGGGCCAGCGTCATCCGGTAATGTTCGTAAGCTTTTTCGACTGCTCCCTGGTGCCCGTAAAAGTCGGCAAGGTTTGAATACAGCCAAATGGCTTGGGTTTTATCGTTTAATGGGTCAAGCGCATCTTTAGCCTCTTCCAGTCGAGCGATCGCAAAAGCAAGGTTTCCTTTATAGTCTTCCCATTTTGCTTTGCGAATGAGGTAGGCAAAGCCACCTTTGGTGTACATTTTTTGTAAAAGTCTTTCCGCATTTTCGTACTGGCCCAGCTCCATCATTACATCGAATAAAAGGTAGGTACTGGCCAGCTGGTTGTCGCTGCGGCTCATGGCTTCTTCCGCCAGGATAAGCGCTTCCTGAAATCGGTGTTGGCTAATGTAATTTCGTGCCAATGCGCGCAAAAAAGTAGTTCTTTGAAGCGTAG
This sequence comes from Lewinella sp., assembly GCF_050633125.1. Classification (NCBI taxonomy): domain Bacteria; kingdom Pseudomonadati; phylum Bacteroidota; class Saprospiria; order Saprospirales; family Lewinellaceae; genus Lewinella; species Lewinella sp. The sequence continues at coordinate 68,821 of NZ_JBOEFX010000020.1, read as the reverse complement.
CCGCGGCCAAACCATTGGTCAGCAAATCTTCGGCTTCCTTTAGGTCATTAATGGCCGCAAAAGCACTGAATCGAGCTTCGTAAGCACTTGCTAATTGGAGCACGAAAGTAAGTTGTTCGGGGCTGTCCTCTAATTTTGTGGACCAGAATGCAATTTCCTGGTCGTAATAGCTTGTGCGATAAGTAGGCTGGTAAAGGTTATTGATTTCAGTAGCCTGTACCAATGGTGCATCGCTTGAAGAAGAGAAAAAGGATAGTATGCCCTTGAGGCTCAGGGCTAGGAGTAAGGTTAGCATCGTAGGTAACTTGAAGTGGAGGAAAAGGTCTTTCGCTCCTGCTTTGGTAGTCTTAATATTGCGCAAAAAATAAGTTGAGTCATTTTTGTGCGGTTCCTTACCAGGCAGGAGCAAAAGATCAAAAACTGTTTGGGTTAAAACTTAACATTGTGCAGAAAATAAACCNNATTGCGCAGAAAATAAAGTGCGCTTTTGTTTAAGCGCTCTTCCTTACCAAGGGCTTGCCAAGTAAGGGAAGCTATTAGAGAATGCCTTATCGTTGGCATCAACATTATCAGAAGTCAGGCCAGGATTAGCAGAACCATCAGGTCCGCCGAAGATCAGTAACAATTCTACATCGATTACATCATCAGCCAAGGTGCGGCCTGTCAGTACATTGGTACCATCGAAGAAGGTGGTTGGCTTATCTGTTGCTACAGACAATACATCCGTTGCCAGAACAGAAGTGAACGTCGTTGCGTCTAATCCGAGTGCATTAGTGGTATAGCCAGCGTTTAAGGCTAACAGGCGAGACTCAAAAGCGGAAGCAAAAGCTGCTCCCATCGTACTTGGGGTCGTTTCATTGAATTCGTCTTTACGGCTTTCGCCTACGAATACAGTATTGATGGCGGGGCGGCCTTTTTGATCAGCTTGGTCATATACACCGGTAAAGTCAAAGTCGCTGTCCATCATCTCATCATCGTCACAAGAAGAAAAAGCGAATACACAGAGCAACAGCATTGTAAGTGTTGCGAAAAATTTATTGGAAAATGTCATTGTTGTTAATTTTAATAGTCTTGAAAAGGAGGAGATACTTACTAGAAGAGCTTATTAGCGCTTCAGCTTGGTTTCTACCCAAGTGTTCAGTGTGGTAGCACTACCCAATTGAGACTTCGGTACTTCGATTACTACAGATAGTACGTTTGTTCCTGCAAAGGTGTCGGTACCGGGATTGCTAAAACCAGTGGCTGTGCCGCCCAGAATGGCAGAATACGCACCTAGGTCAAAGAAAAATGGGTCATCACGAGGGCCGGCAAACACGGTTACACCGTTATTCGTAGCCGTTTTCGCTGATTCTCCGTAAAGGGTAATCTCTGCTTCTACGCGATTGGCAGCCGACATGATGGAGCTTTCTGTTCCTTTCATAGAAGGAGCTACAGGGCCAAACACAATCATCTTACCGTCGCGGGGAATCGCCTGAATCACCAGGTCTTCAATATTGTCACCATCATTATCGATATTGAACTCGATGAGGGTGTTTTCGTCGAAAGCGGCATCAGCTGTTGCGCCTGGAGACAACAAGCCTTGTACCGTAGCGGCAAAAACAAGGTTGTCATTGTTGTTGGGATTTTGGAAAGCGAAATAATCCGCAATGTCCTGAGCAGAATCGGTCACCTTAGGTGCATCAATATGGTCTGCTGAAAGAAATAAAACGAAACCCACTGCCATAGAGGCCAAGGTGAGCAGGGTGATTTTGAATTTAGTCATCATCTTGATTGAAATCATTTGGTTTGAAAAATAGTGTACGTGCTTTATTGTCGCACATTCACTACTACCTACGAGGCAGGATGACCAGCTGGATGTTTTTGGAGGAAAGTTTTTTAAGAAAGGAAGTAATCCGCTGTTCAGCGCAGGTTGAATCTTGGTGCCCCGTAAGGATTGTATTGGGGCGCAAGGCGGAGCCTGAAGCTCGGCGGACGGAGGAGCAGGCCAAAGGATAGTAACTGCTCTGCTCCATAGGATCGGGTTTGAAACCCGATCCTATGGAGCAGAGCAGTGGATAGCCTGGTGCCGATCCCGCCCCGACTAGAAAAGTCGGGACGGGAGAAGGCATGGCCCCAAAGAAGCACCGTACTGATTGACATTAATGAATGGTTTGAGAGACATGGGTATAGAAGCCCCAAGTGGCGGGCCCTCCCAGTGGCCGGACCGCCAAAACCGCCCCCTGGCCAAACGACCATTACGGGCGTGCGTCTACTTCTGCTGCCAAAGCGGCAACAGCCAAACTATACGCAAGAAAAACCGATGAATGCCCTCAAGACAAACTGAGGGGTGGATACCTATGATTTGCTCAGTGCTTGTCAGTTCACTAAGGTGATAGCAAGGTAAGCAATCTTAATTAAAACACAAAAAGTATTTTAAATTAAAATAAAAAAACAATTAACCATAATTAAATCGCCGGTTCTCTAAACCACTTTGCGTGTGCATAAAAGGTGCCCCCAGGAATAATAGAAGCTAACAGTGCCAGACCTGTTACTTTCCAAGACCACTTGAAAAGATAGGCACACTGCAATACCAATGCTATGTAAAGTAGGAAAAGAAAGCCATGTGCCATGCCTACTACTTTATTGGGACCAGGAGTCTCCATAAAGTATTTTAGTGGCATTGTAAGGGCAAATAAAAGGTAACTGATGCCTTCGGCAATAGCAACAAGGCGAAGACGACCAAGCGGGGTAGATAAGATCATAATTATATTCGAAATCTGTTGTCAATTCGGTATTCTCAGTGTGAACACCTTAGAATTAACATAGTTAGGGCGTTTGCAAAAAAAATAATCCACACAACTTGCTACATTTTATGCTCATCGCTAAAGCACGGAGCATAAAGTCTTTCTTTTTTCACTAACCAGGAGCTTCCATAAAATCAACCCTACCATAATTTTACTGGCCTTTGAAACAGTAAATATGGTCTCAACATTGACTCAACTAGGCACACAAGGTCTGCCTAAAACAATGGATGATATTTCTTTTCTACCTACCTTAGGGCTTGTTTGAGCTAAATAATTTCGCCAATAACAAAAAGAAACGAACAAGATTTCGGACACAGATCCTAATATAGTTTAACGAATGAAAGAGAAACTTCAAAAAACAGCGCTATTTTTGTTTTTCGCTTTCGTATTGGTCAAAATTAACTTTCCTCTTTCATTTCCGCTTTTCCGCTTAAATAAACTCATCCCGACTTTTAGTACGGGGTCGTTTTATTACTTCACTGAAGAGCAGAAGTCGGGAATTAATTATTCGACCGTTACTTAGTAAACTTATAATTGACAAAACTTAATACACAATGCAACTCATAACCTTTTTAGGGTTTACAATTTTGGTTGGGGTAATTGCCTATTACTCGACCCGGAAAACAAACGAATCCTCTGCCGATGGATATTTTCTTGGCGGAAGGAGCCTAACGGCAGTCGTTATTGCGGGCTCTTTGCTATTGACCAATTTATCGACGGAACAAATTATTGGCCTAAACGGACAGGCTTATACCGAAGGCCTTTTGGTAATGGCCTGGGAAACATTGGCCGCTATTGCAATGGTCGTAACTGCCGTTTTCTTACTTCCCCGATATTTGAAAGGTGGCCTTACCACCATTCCGCAGTTCTTGGCCAATCGTTACGACAAAACGACAAAGACCATCGCTTCAGCCTTATTCCTTTCTGGTTATGTGGTGGTTTTGCTACCCATCGTTTTGTATTCTGGGGCCGTAGCCTTCAGTTCGATGTTTGATTTGCCTGATGTTTTAGGCATTTCAAGAATACAATCGATATGGGCCTGCGTTTGGGGCATTGGAATTATTGGTTCTATTTATGCCGTTTTTGGAGGATTGAAAGCGGTTGCCGTCTCAGATACGGTAAATGCGATAGGGCTTTTAATTGGCGGAATTATGATTCCGTTTTTTGGTTTAGCCTATGTTGGTGACGGAAGTATATCTGCTGGCTTTTCAGAAATAATGAGCAGTAATCCAGATAAATTCAATTCTATTGGAGATGTCGCAGCTTCTGTTCCTTTTGCAACAATATTCACCGGAATGATGCTGGTTCAGGTCTTTTATTGGGGTACCAACCAGGCAATTATTCAGCGTGCGCTAGCTGCCAAGAACTTAGAAGAAGGACAGAAGGGTTTGATTTTAGCTAGTTTTATAAAAATTCTAGGGCCACTCATTTTAGTCATTCCTGGCATTATTGCTTTTCATATTTTTGGAGATACCCTGGCAAAACCTGACGAGGCTTACCCTAGATTAGTAAGTGAAGTATTACCGGCTACGCTTGTGGGTTTCTTTGCTGCTGTATTGTTCGGTGCCATTTTGAGTTCATTTAACAGCGCCTTGAATAGCTCTGTCACCCTTTTTGGACTTGATATTTACAAAGAATACTTTAAAAAAGAGGCTACGGAGCAACAGGTCGTAAAAGCGGGAAAAATGTTTGGCGTTTTATTGGCCATCCTAGCCATGTTTATCGCACCACTAATTGACAATGCCCCTGATGGCCTGTTTGGCTATTTGCAAGAAGTGAATGGTTGCTATAGTATCCCGATTCTTACCATCATCATCGTTGGGTATGTAACCAAAAAAGTACCTGCTATTGCAGCAAAAATCGCTATTCTTTCTGGTGTGATTCTGTATTCTATCAGTCAGTTTATTCTCAAGCCTCAATTGGTACAAAAGGCAGTTCAAAGTGCCGAAGCAGCTGGGATAACAGGAAAAGAATTGGCTTATGTGGAAGCTGCAGCCTATCCGCATTTTCTACACGTAATGGCCATTTTATTTGTGCTTAACATCCTGATCATGTTGCTCATTGGTCGTTTTTATCCAAGAACAGAGAACTTCCAATTACAATACACCAACCAGGTTGATATTACACCTTGGAAATACGTTAACCAAGTAGGTATTGCAGTATGTATTATTGTACTGTTTATTTACATCTATTTCTCGCCCTTGATGGCCTAATTGATGACTTGATCTTCAAGTACTTTCAGAAAACAAATCCGTTCTTGCCGAAATGCAGGAACGGATTTGTTGTTTGAGTGACATATAATTGCCATATTAATTTCTTTTCTTCACAAAGAACCTAACTTGATTACGACTTTTGCCTTGTTGTCTGACTAATTACGGCCATTAAATCTGCTCAATGGGGAATAAACGACCAGCAAAGAATTTAGATGAACAGCGCTATCGCGTCTTAATTGATAATGCCCAAGAGGTGGTGGTCATTTTTGATGTTGAATTGGATCGGTTTATTGAAGCCAATAAAGCCGCCATTTCTTTGCTTAAATTTTCCCGGAAAGAATTACTTCAGCTAGGTCCTTCAGACATCAGTCTTAAGCTTTACCAAGGAAGATCAGCTGCTGATCAAGCTAAAGCATATATCCAACAAGCATTAAATGGAGGTAATCCTTCCTTTGAATGGATTCACATTGATCGTGATGGCCGCGAAATCCCTTGTGAGATTCGTTTGATCCGATTTCCTCCTTATGACCGGTCAATAGTTCGTGCTAGTATTATTGACCTGACCGAAAAAAGAAAGTCTGAAGCAGCACTTATCGAAAGTGAAGACCGGCTTAAGCTTGCACTAAAAACTGCCGGTTTAGGTTGCTTCGATTGGTATCCTGAGGAAAACCGGACACATTGGGACGCAGGTATGCACTGTTTGTTTGACCTAGACCCCTCTGATCCAATTGATAGAAATGCATTTTTTTTTCAGTGTATTCATCCAGATGACAAAGAACGCATCACTGGAAAGTACAAAGGCATGTTAAATCCCGAAAGTGATATGAATACTTTCGAGACCAAGTTCAGGATAGTTAGAAATGGTAATATCCTCCACATGGCATTTTCAGGGATGGTTGTGCGAACTGAAACAGGGAAAATCCGGCGACTTGTAGGAACTGTTCAAAATATTACATCGCGGGTATTAGCCGATGAGCAGCTAAACAATCGAGCCACGCTTTTGAACAACCTGTCTGATGCTGTTATTTTAACAAATGAAAACTATGTAGTCCGTTCTTGGAACAAAGCTGCTGAAAAAATGTACGGATGGACAGAAAAAGAAGTAATTGGCCAACGTCTGGGAGCTGTACTACCTACCCAATATATTAATGGAGAACAGCAGGAAAAAGTCGCTGCCACTTTCTCAAAAGAAGGCATTTGGAACGGGGAGGTTATCCAGAAAACCAAAGGAGGAGAAGAGCTATATATATTAGCTTCCATTACCGCACTGAAGGATGAATACGGAAACACAACGGGAGCCATTGGAGTCAACCGAGATATCAGTGATCGTAAACGAGCAGAAATAGCCCTCAAGGAAAGTGAAGCTTTTCATCGAGCGGTTTATGATAATAGCCTGAATGCCGTATTGATAACCGACAATAGCGGCAAACTAAATTCCTTTAATAACGCAGCATCTGATATGCTTGGCATCAAGGAGGAGGCTTTATCACAAATGCGTATTTTAGATTTACCTATCACAAGCCCATCTGATAAAAAAACATGGTTTAAAGAAATATTACAAAAAGGAAAAGAGGTAGGTGAATTAACCATTTCTCTACCTGAGCAAGAAGCACGGGTAGCTCAATATTACGCAGTTCAGGTTTGGGAGAACTTCAACATGTTTATTTTTGTAGACATTACCCAACGTAAAAAGATTGAAGAAACTTTAAAAGATCGAGAAGAGCGATTCCGCACCATTTTCAACCAGCAGTTTCAGATCATGGTACTCCTCTCACCGGAAGGGCGTGTTCTAGAAATTAATGATTTACCGTTTAAAGTTACAGGATCACAAAAAGATTACATTGGGGGCTATGTTTGGGAAACTCCTGCATGGGTAAAACTCCCAAAATGGCAAGCAATTATCAAAGCACAAGTATTAAAAGCGGGGCAAATTCAAGAGACTTTAATTGCTGAAGACGCTTATATAAACACCAAGGGAGAACTACGGTGGGCTGATGCTGCTTATACTGCCATTCGCAACGAAAAGGGGGATGTAAAGTATATTTTAGTACAAGCATCCGACATCACGGAACGAAAGCAAACGCTGGCAAAACTGTCTCAAACGCAACAAGAACTTTCTGAGCTAACCAACCGGTTTCAAATTTCTACCCGTGCAGCCAAAATTGGCATTTGGGACTGGAAAGTACAGGAGGATGTTTTGATTTGGGACGAGACAATGCTAGAGATTTATGGCATTTCAGGGAAAGGTCTTTCTATTAAAATAAAGGATTGGCAACAATACCTGTACCCCGATGATTTAGGCCTTTTCCAGGAAATGATCCGTTGGAATTCAATCGGACAAAAAGAGTTGCTAAATACGGAATTCCGGATTATAAGAACCGATGGTGCCATTCGCTATATCAAAGCCGTAGGGAGTGTGCAGCGTGATGCGCAATGCCAGGTGATACGAATAATTGGCACAAATTGGGATATTACCCAAGAAAAAGAAGCCGAACAAGAACGAATTCGGTCTCGCCAATTAGAAGCCCGCAACAAAGAACTTGAACAGTTTGCCTACGTGGCTTCCCACGATTTGCAGGAACCTCTGCGAACAGTAATCAGCTTCGTTGGATTACTCAAACGCGGCTATCATGACAAATTGGACGAGCAGGGCCATGAGTACCTAAAGTTTGTCGTTGATGCATCTGTCCGAATGAGTCAACTCATCAAGGGCTTGCTGGAGTACTCCCGCATCGGTACCAATCGTCAACTTTCTCTGGTCAACATCAATGATCTGATTCAGAACATTATCGACGATTTGTCTGCACAGATCAACCAGACCCAAGCTAATATTTCTATTAAGTCTATGCCCAAAATTATGGGTTATGAAACGGAGCTTAGATTGTTGTTCCAAAATCTTGTATCTAATGCCATCAAGTTTCGAAAAGCAGGCCAATCTCCCATTATTCATTTAGGCGTAAAAGATGAAAAGAGTCATTGGTTATTTACCGTCACTGACCAAGGTATCGGAATCGAGTCTGCGTATAAGGAGCAAATATTCTCGTTATTTCAGCGGCTACATGGCATCGAAAAATACGAAGGCACAGGTATAGGGCTGGCACATTGCCACAAAATTGTAGATCTACACGGAGGAAAAATCTGGGTAGAATCACAACTACACCATGGAAGTACCTTCTTTTTCAGCATATCCAAATCTGTAAAAGCACTCGATTAAAAGTGTTAATCAGTCTTCTTCCAAAAAATCAATCCCGCGATCACACCTACCACTCCTAGGCCGAAAAAGATGTAAGCTTGCTGGGTAGCCTCCTTGTCACTGGCCGAAATGTCCAGACCNNCTGATATCCGCTGTAGCATCTTGGTACAATTGAAAACCGTAGACGCCGGCAGCGATACCTGCGAGTAGTAAGATTAGTCCGATTAGTTTATTCATTTTGGTATGTTTTCGGCTAATTTAGTGCTTTTACCTCAACTATCTAACGGGAGGCATCGAAATCCAACAGCCCATCCAATGCTTCAGCGAATGCAATCCCCAACAATAGGTAACTCGGACCATCATAATGATAAGGGTCGGAATAAGAATAGAAATTCGTGTCGCGAACAATAGCCGCATTTTTATCCTTTTCCACAAACTGCTCCTGTGCATGTTGCACCAATTCCGCATAGCGCCAAACCTTGCCATGAGGCAATTGGCCAGAATCAGAAATTTTACCAATGACAACAGGTAAATCTGGATTTCTAAAACTGGCTCTTATTAAATCCATGAGCCGTTTCAGGTGCTGCTCATAACGATTTGCGATCGCTATACTAAAGGCAGAGTCACTTTCTCCCTGCATCCACAAAATACCGCTGGGCAGTAGCTCATCTGACTGCCCGTCGCCGTCGATATCGTGGACACTCATCGCGTAGTTGAGCGTGGACAGAAAATGATCATACTGGTTGATCCCATTAGTGCCAACATAATCGGGCTCCCAGCAACCATATTCTCCTTTTGCTAAACTATCAATGGAGCTTCCGCCGCGAGCGTACTTAATGATAGCTATACGTTCGTTGGGGTACAAGGCTTTCAAATGAGCAGCAAAAGACATCTCAATGCCAAAATTCCCTGAAGGGTAATTCTCTTTCCCATCAAAATAAAACCCACCGCCATGCCCTGGGCGCAATTGTTCCCATTTTCCTATCCCTCCGTTTTCTTCTTCATCGGCCGTCGAATTACCATGAAAAATGTATACATCATCAAAGACTTTATTCAAAGAATCAGGCAATTGCTCCACTTTGCCGTAGCCATCCATATTGGATTGCCCTCCCAGGTAGAATAATCGAAGCGACTGCGATTGTGTCCACAGTTGTAGCGGGAGTGTCAGGAGTAATAGTAGCGTGTATCTCATGATTCTGTTGCTGTTTTCGTCTGTTGCCTTTAAATATTTCCCAAAATGCAATTAGTAACCCTTCCTTTTTTCTCTAGGATTAAGCGAGTTCCGCGCAACATAGAGAAGCTGTAAGTAACTCCCCATCAGCAGGTTGCTCTTTGAATCAAAATCCTCTTTGTTTGTCAATTGGGGTGCTTGCCAAAAGCTACCTTTTACTGGCATCGGCAAATTATCATTGAGATAGCAACTCTGCTGGCCTACACCAGCAACCAATGACCTACCGCCGTCTGCGTGTAGGCCATGAATATAGTCTAAGCTACTAAAAACCAGTCCTACATCAACGAGTTCAGGAAAAACCTGGTGCAAAAACCAACAGTTTAAGGCATTGCTCAAAAGCACTTCATAATTTACCTCCATGGGTGGAATCAGCGACAAATGACCTCCTTGCTGGCTGTGTTCTTTGCTCCACCTTGCCGCTAACCGCCGAAAAGTATTCTGATCTTTTTTTGACAACTCAGCATAAGTACTGGAAAGCACTTCTATGTGTCGGTCAAAGTTTGGTTCTATTTCATTCCAATCCAAGGTACCATGCTCCTGGTGTTGTTCCTCCCCTGTCGCATGCTCTATGGCCATCTTAGCATTCTGTGTTAGCCATTCCGACAAGAGGTTTTTCCCTAGCTGCTCATAGACCCATTCACTAATAATTATTGGTTTTGAATGCTGCTCGCCATATTGTATCACATAAAGGCCTTCTTCTTGAATTGGTGAAAAATCAAATCGCAATTGCTGCCTGCCCAGGGTGTTTACCGCAATGACAGGGCCAGTAAAGACTGGGCTGAATTCTCCGCCGATATTCATCTTTAGCAACTTGGCATAAACTTGCCGCCGTTCGCCATCAGGTAGAATGGCAAATTTGGCTTGGCGCGCATGATAACCCGTCTGAACAAATAGAATATCGTCTGACATTATTTCCGAGCGGGTACTACTTACTTCTATTTCCCATTCGGCCAGCTTCCCCGTTTTGCCTATAGGCAAAAGCGTAAACAAATTAAAGAAACCTGCCGACCAACTTTCGCGGCGATCTTCTAGCGACAACCCTCCTGCCAACGCTTTGATCCCCAAGGTGTATTTCTTTCCTACAAAAGTAAAAGACCGGCCTCCTGCCAGTGGTAATAACCATTGTCTTCCGTCCGGCCACACACTGTATTCCGGTGAAGGATACAGTGGAAAAACACCCGCTATTTGATCCGCGCTAAAAGCAGTTTCTAAAAAAGACGCCGGCTTGAGGGAAAGTCGCAATGCCATTTCATTACGTAGCGTAGAAGGCAATGGCTCGTCACAGAAAACCGTCATTAAGATGCCTTGCTGCGTAGCTTCGAGTTGTATTTTTAAATCAATCGATAAATCATTAAAAGAAAAAATCGCCTGAACGATTCCATTCTCCAAGTCAACAGTTTTTTGTTCCAAAAGCGGAACAGCCTCTTTACCATCCTGATCTGTCCATACTACCTGGCCACCTAATGCAACCAGCGTGCTGTCTTGTTGTATCCCCCACGACAGCTTGGAACCACCTTCCTCGCCTTGAGGAGTAAAAACAATTTCATTATCCCCTGGCTTAACAAACTCTCCGCTGGTATTCAGCTCCCAGCATTGGCCTATTAAAACGCTCTTTCCCACAAAAAGGAAAACAAGGAGTACCAGATACAAAGAAGCCCGAAGTTTCATGTGCTCAGTGGTTGTTGAGAAATATAAGGCAATCGGAAGGATTCTTTGTGCATTCTAAGAAAATAGTATCAAACACCCCCCTAATTTGGGCGTTTCACCACACTGCACGCTCTGCCTTGCGCTGTAATTTTGGTTTATCCGCGTAGAATTAAATTATCTTTAATGATACTACGCACTTCAATAAAGAACCTATAGTCTGCCAGCCCAATATTTGTGAATTCTGACTTGGAAGACTACAACAAAAGAGAACCTCATGAGACACCCATTGCTTTTTGGAATCACACTGCTCTTTCTTTCAACAATCACACAAGGGCAAGATGATTACCACTTAAACTTACAAGCAGAATTACAAAGTGAATACAATCTTCCCTCTGGAAATTGGGCGATCCCTAACACTGAAGCTAGCACCATAGCGGCTGCCTCTGCTTATGGAAATGTTAGCGAAAACACATCCCCAATTAGTGATCAGTTTTTTTCACAAAAGACCAGTATTACAGTTAACGCTGCTGGAGCCAACCAGTGGGATGCTGGTTACAGTATAGGAAACACACAAACGATACAGGCTGGCAGTTCAGCCCTCATGGTTGTTTGGTTGCGGGCACAAAGTAACAGTGGGCCTGATGGACAGGTAAGTCTCTTTGCTGAAAATTCCTCTACTTATGAAAAGGAAGTTTACCTGACCTTTGATCTTTCCGGCCAATGGACCCAATACTTCATTCCTTTTGATGCTGAACAAACCTATCAGCCCGGTGATATAAACTTTGGTATGCACCTGGCGTGGCAGGAACAGATCATCGAAGTTGGAGGCATGGCTGTTTTGGATTATGGTACTTCCGTAGGGGTAGAAGACTTACCCAACCAAGTAAACAATGACCAGTATGGTGGCTGGGAAGAGGATGCTCCCTGGCGGTCGGAAGCTGCTGACCGTATTGAAAGCCTCCGGAAAGCAGACCTTACTATTCGTGTGCTAGAAGAAGATGGCACCCCTATTTCGGGCGCTCAGATAAGCGTAGAGATGTTGCAGCATCAATATGGCTTTGGCTCTGCGATTGTCACACGGCTATTTGCCAATAACAACAGCCATAATGATACCTACGCTGATAAACTCACCAACTTGGATGGAGAAGGGCATGGTTTCAATTGTGTTGTTTTTGAAAACGCAATAAAATGGCCTAGCTGGGAACAAAACTGGATCACTACGCCTGCCCAAACAGTGAATGCCGTACAATGGCTTGTGGATAGAGACATAAAACTCAGAGGACACAACCTTGTTTGGCCAGGCTGGTCCAACCTCCCCCCTGATCTGGAAGCCAACCAAAACAACCTCCCTTATATCCAGCAACGACTCAATGACCATATTGAAGAAATAACCACCTACCCCGGCCTTGCTGGCAACATTCCGGAATGGGATGTATTGAATGAAATTACCACCAATCGCGATTTGGAGTACGCCTTTCAAGGGCAACCCGGCTACCCGACAGGTAGAGAAATTTATGTTGATATTTTCAATCAATTGGAGCAATTTGATCCTGATACGAAAACCTACATCAACGACTACGTAACAATCAGTCAGGCCAACACTGGTGGAGGTAATTACGACCTTAAAAAGCAATTTGCACAAGAATTAGTAGACGCCGGTGTGCAGTTGGATGGCATTGGCTTCCAGGCTCACATTGGAGGATTCCCTACTTCTATCTATGATGTTTATGGCATCTTGGACGATTTCTACACTACTTTTGGCACAACCGCAAAAATCACAGAGTACGACACCAACGAGGCTGTCAGCGACGACTTGGCAGCGACTTACCTCCGCGACTTCCTGACCATTATTTTTAGCCACCCCAGCACCGACGGTTTCCTCATGTGGGGATTTTGGGACGGTGCGCATTGGCATAACAATGCCCCTATGTTCTACGAAGACTGGAGTATAAAACCCGCCGGGCAAACCTTCATTGACATGGTATTCGACGAATGGTGGACCGAGCAGTCGGGGGCCACCAACGATCAAGGAACTTATGGCCTTCGCGGCTTTAAAGGAAAATACAAGATAACGATAGACTGCGGCGATGAGGTTATTGTGGATACCATAGCACTAAACAACAACTTGGAAGTGATAAAAATCGGCAACGACCTAACGACTGACCTTACCTCCCCTGGTGCTTCCATTGGTGTTAAGGTTTATCCAAATCCAGCTACTGACCTTCTCAGGCTAGAAAAAACGACAGAAAGCCCTATACAAATATTGCTTTATTCGCCTAACGGGCAACTAGTCATTCAAAAAGAAATGACAGAACGCAACATGGCCATTCCCCTAAATTTTGGGGTGGGAATATTTGAACTCGTCTTGAAGACGGATACTCAAGTGCAGACAAGGCAGCTTATTATTCATTGAGCATAAGTCGTCCCAAATTTTGACTAAGACTAAAATTTGGGACGACTTATATTACTACTTATTCAACTCCAGCATCACCCCTCTAAAGAACTCCCCGGAATGAGTAGGCTCATATTGGTAGTTTTTGATGAGTTGTGGATGCCAATTGGGATCGAAAACCCAAGCACACCAGGAGATGCCTTTTTCTGCAAAGTAAGCCATGATGGCTTCTCGGTACTCACCGTCTTCGATCAAGTGATGCTCTCCTTCAAAGTAATAGCCCAGCTCGGTAGCTACAATGGGATAATCTTCGGCTAAAAACCCAAAGTGCTCTTCCCAGTGTGCTTCGCGTGGTGGGTCACATTTACCTGGGTAAGGGTGGGTCACATAAGCAATCCCTGGCCGGGCGATAGGATTGAAACGAATATCGCGTAAATCATAGGCCCAGTCAAACCCGCCAACCAATGGAATAACGGCTTCGTCGTGAGCGTAAATGATATCGATGATATCCTCTACCAAGGTTTTCCATTCCATCCAACTGCAATGCCCCAACGTTCCATCAAAAACGGTAGGCTCATTGTATACTTCGTAAAAAGCAACGGTAGGTACACCTTTATAATGCCTAGCGATAACCTTCCAAAACTCATAGGTCTCGGCTTTAGTGGTCCGATACATCGGATGCTGAAACATTTCCATTTTCAGGTTGCCAATGCTGTGCCAATCGACGATCACATACATGCCCAATTCGGTACACCACCGTACGGCATCATCTAGCAGTTTTATATAGTTTTCCAAGCCACGTTGATGAACGGAAACCGGATGAACAGGTAGCCGAACCAAGTTGACACCCCAGCTTTTGATGGCTTCAAAATGAGCTTTTCCCCAGTGGCCATCTTTCTCGATCTTATCCGGATCAGAGATTGATAAGCCGCGAAAAATAACGGTTGCTCCGTTTTCGTCAACAAAGTGGTTTCCCTCTACTTTTATAAAAGGCAATGGCGTAAGATCAGCACTTGCTTCGTAATCGGCAATCCATTGTACATTCCACCAATCGGCACGCTCTGTAATATCAACAGTAGCAGTTTGGGCAGATATTGGCATCAGTTCACAAAACAGTAATAATGCCAGGAAGAAAAAGTTGATTTTCATTTTATTTGTCTTTTTAGATAATTAATCCAAGTCATTGGAATCGTCGTCTTCCGGATAGCTTGACGGGCTTACCCCAAATTCTTTTTTAAACTGTTTCCGAAACGACCGAAGGTCTACATAGCCAACCATGTAGGTTACATCTGCAACATTATACTGGCCTGTTTTGAGTAATTGTGCCGCTCGTTGAAGTCGAAATCCGCGAATAAGCTGGATGGGCGATTTGCCAATAATGGCTTTCAACTTTCGATAAAGTTGCATACGGCTCATGTTCAAAGAGGAAGCTAATTGATCGACAGAAAAATCACCGTCATCAATGTGGTCTTCTATTACTTTTTTGAGTTGGCTGATCAGCTCATCATCCAAAGAATTGACGCTTATTTCGGAAGGATGCAGGTCTATTGATTTTGAATAACGCTGCCGTAATGCCTTTCTCCCATCAATTAGGTTTTTGATCCGAGCCGATAGCAACCTCATATTAAACGGCTTGGTGATGTAGTCGTCCGCGCCATAGGTCAAGCTCTCTATTTTAAATACCAGAGAGGTGCGGGCCGTCAATAGCACAAAAGGAATATGACTGGTTATGGGGTTCGTTTTTATGGCCGAACAGAGCTCTATACCATCCATTTTTGGCATAGCAATATCGGCAAGAATGAGTGTTGGGGGGTTGGCCAGTGCTAGGTTCATACCTTCTATACCATCAGCTGCTTCTATGATATTATAATCGGCCTGGAGATTGGACCTCAGGTAGCTTCGGATGTCAGCATTGTCTTCCACAATCAAGATTGTAGGAAATTCATCATCGAAATCTACCTCATTTTCTATTACCTCAACGGGCTCTATTGAAGCTTCAGCACTTCCCATATCTGACACTACAAAAGTACTGGCGAGTTCATCAGATGCACTTCCTGATAAAATTTCGGCAGGGGCAAAATGGGTGCTTCCTGTTTTCAGAAAAATAAAAAAAGCAGTTCCTACCTCTTCTTTACTCTGAACAGTTATACGCCCATTGTGCTTTTCTATAATTGTTTTAGCTAACGAAAGCCCGATACCCGTACCACTTTTACGAGCCCATTTTCGGGATTGCTCCACCTGGTAAAAGCGATCAAAGATGTTCTCAACTTGATTTTCGGGAATACCTATGCCTTCGTCTTCTACTTTAATACATATTTCTTCATTCGCGTGCTCTTGCGTAATATTTATGCTGATGCGGCCGCCATCCTGCGTAAACTTAAACGCATTGGAAAGCAGATTAAAGAGGACTTTTTCCAGTTGATCATAATCAAACCAGGCAAGTATTTCCTGTTCTTCTGTATGAAAATTGAAATCTATTTTCCGCTGAGTCGCCAAATTCCTAAAGGAATCCCATATCTCTCTAACAAAGATGACAATATTGCCTTGAGTCACCCTCAGTTTCAAAAGGCCCGCTTCGCTCTTACGAATATCCAAAAGCTGATTGATCATAGACAGCAACCGGTTTGCATTGAAGTGCATACGCGTAAATAAGCGATGCCGTTCAGCATTCTCAAAAGAGCCTTCCAGCAAATCTTCCAACGGACTGATAATCAATGTAAGTGGTGTGCGCAACTCATGAGAAATATTGGTAAAAAATTGCAACTTTAGCTGATTAATTTCTTTCAGTTTATCACTTTCCAATCGTTCCAACAAGAGGCTATGCTGTAGGTCCGAGCGCAGTTTGATTGTCCTATATACAGTGTAGGCCAACCCTGCAAAAAGCAGTACATAAAGGATATAAGCCCACCAAGTCAACCAAAAAGGAGGTGTAATGGTCACCTCTATCTGGGCAGGCTCACTCCATATTCCTTCTTTACTGGCAACTTTTACTAAAAAAGTGTAATTACCGTGCGGCAAATTTGTGTAATGTGCTGTTCGGGAAGCAGCATCCTTATAGACCCAATCAGTATCGAATCCATCCAGCTTATAGGCATAGCTCAAACTAGAAGAAGCTCCGAAATAAAGCCCTGTATACTCAAAGGACAGCATATTATCGCTATGCCGAAGCACCAAATGACTGGTTTCTGAAATACTCTTTTCCAAAATTGTCCGGCCATCTTTCATTGGTCCAATCGGGACAGACTGGTTGGATAAAAAGAGCCTTGATATGGAAATCTTCGGTGCATAAGTATCAGCAAAAATGTGGCTGGGTTCTATGATTGAGATGCCATTTACCCCCCCGTAAACCAAAGAACCATCGGGCGTTAGAATAGCAGATTCGTCATTGAAATAGTTATCCAGCAAGCCATTCGTACGATCATAGTTTTTGACCTCCAAGCCTTCTTTTGTAAACGCAAGAGAGGAAACCCCCTTATGCGTGCTCACCCATATTTTACCGCTTTCGTCTTCGAGTATAGACTGGATCGTATTGTTCTGCAATCCATGTTCCTCAAAGAAGACAGAAAACTGGTCAGTATCTGACTTTAGCAAGTTGAGGCCACTGTCCGTACCTATCCAAATCTTCCCTTGAGAGTCGATAAAGAGATCATTGATAAAATTATTGCTAATACTTCCTTCTCTTGCATCACTATAGTTGAAATGCTCAATCAACTCCAACTCCTCACTTTCTGCTTGATAACGAAGCTTGTAGACACCGTCTCCCCTTGTACCTACCCACAAAAAAGTATGATCGTCTTTCACTTCTTCCGCCAGGTGAACGATGGGGTATTCTTTGAAATTGATCGATAAATCTTTACTCGTGTCAAAATGTTTAAAAGTGCCTTCTGTTGGCGAGTATTTGGTAAGGCTCTGGTCCCAATAACCAATCCAGATGTTACCATCTTGTGTTTCTAGTATCGATTGTACATAATCGTCACGGAGGTAATCACTTTTGGTGAATTGCTCAAAGTTTGTGAGCCATCGGCCGGTAGTACCTATTGCATTTTCTTTGATCTTAAAAACACCAGCGCCATCGGTTGCCACCCAAAGCCAACCTTGCTGATCGATCAATAGCTCAGAGATAAAATCAGATAGTTCGCCCATTTTTTGCGCCGAAAAGCGATAATTCTGTGCAATTTGATACTCTTCCTTCCCTCGCAAAAGCGGTAAATAGAATAAGCCCTCCCCCTTGGTGCTAACCCACAGTCCGTCTTTTGCTTCATTCCTTACAAGAGAACTTACGCTACCATTGTTGGCCTGTTCTGATGATTGGAGATAGACCCCATAAAAACATGACTCTGCTAAATTTATCCGATTAACACCTTTGTCTAATCCCAGCCAAATATTCCCCAACCTATCACTAGATATGCAGTGGATCAAATTACTGCTCAGCTGATCAGGTGTATTAGGTTGTGCCCAAAATTGACGATTGGCCCCTGTTTTTAAATTCAAATTATTCAAACCATTCATGGTTGCGATCCAGATACTCTCGGCACTTTCCTCCAGCAAATCGCGAACATGGGGATGGCTTAACCCCGAAGAGCTGTCGATATTGTTATCATAGATCGTTGTTTCAATACCTTCCTGAAAATCCTCACTGAATTGAATCTTCTTTAAGCCGACACTTGTACATGCCCAAATCGTATTCGGGTGGTATTCTGAAGGTATGAGCCTATAGATAAAATTGTGGGCCAAATAAATATCATTCGACAAGGAAGGAGGTGCTAAATCATACTGGACAAAATATTCCTTGCCATCCTTTTCAACCAAGCGATTGAGCCCTTCTTCCGTTCCCACCCACAGAGAACCGTCGGCTGTTTGAGCAATAGAATACACAAAATTGTGGCTCAGGCTACGCCGGTCACTGGGGTCATGCTTATAATGTAGAAATTGCTTTGTCGTAGGATCAAAGCGATTGAGCCCCTGCTCGGTACCAATCCAAAGCATACCAGCCTCGTCTTCAATAATAGACGAAACATTATTATTGCTTAGGCTATTCATATCATTGGGGTCGTTGGCATACTGCTCAAATGCCTCGCGTTCCCTGTCAAAGCGATAAAACCCTGTATAGCTACTGCCTATCCATAGGTTACCTTTGCTGTCCTCAAAAAGGGTCGTTATTTTACTGCTTTTCAGGCCATTTACATTACCAGGCTGCTGCCGAAACAGCTCAACTTTATAGCCATCGTGTCTTGCTAATCCAGACCAGGAAGCAACCCAAACGAAGCCTTTTCTATCTTCAAGAATATCATTGATACCCGTATTAAAAAAGCCTATTTCATCCGTAAGCCTGGTGAAACGCAAGTCGTGTTTATGATATTGAGCATAACTGAAAAATGGCGATAGGAAACATACAAGAAGTACAGCTATCGGCCCCAAAAAACGTTGCGACATCAAAGGAAATTTAGCGACATTAGATAACTTGATTGGTTTTAAAGTTAGCTGATTGGCATTAGCTGGCCAAGCGATTAAGCATTTCAATACACATTCGAACATTATGATAGGGAGCTTTCCACGGGCCAGCTTTGTTTTCTGAGAAAACAACCTCCCCTTTCTTATCCACCCGCCAATGCCACTCTCCCTGATCCTTGTCCAGTATTTGCTGCTTGATAAACGTCCAGGCATTAACACTGGCCTCTACATAAGCGGGGTCATTGGTACACTCAAAGGCGTTCCAGAAACCAATTACCCCTTCTGCCTGCACCCACCAATGCCGATCATAATCGATAATACCGCTCTCGGGGGTCGCTTCGTAGTTGATAGCACCACTGCCTTCCAGCGCTTCTTCGTAGACCGCTTCTGCCATAACCTTGCAAATAGGAGCTATACGCTTGATAGTTTCCGCTCTTCCAAGTATCTCGGCAGCCTCCTGTAGTAGCCAACTGGCCTCAATATTATGACCATAAGAGATATGATCTCCCTTAGGATTCCAATTCTCATCAAAATATATCTGAAGACTTCTACTTTCTTTTTGAAAAAACTTCTTTTCAAAAATAGCCAGGCAATTTTCGAGAGCATCGCCTAACGCCATAAACGGATGTACTTGGTAAAAACTGGCATACGCCTCCAAAACGTGTAAATGAGTGTTCATAATTTTCGCCTCATTTTCGTCTTTTGCGCTGAGGCGAATATCACTCATTGGTGTCCAGTTTCGTGCGAAAGCACTTAAATAGCCATTGCTGGTGGTATCCAAACTGTATCGCTCGATGAGCCAAAACAACTCCGTAGCTTTATCCAAAGCATCCTTGTTGCCCGTTAGTTTGTAATATGCAGAAAAGGCATAAATGGCAAAAGCTTGCGCATAAATTTGTTTTTGCCCGTCGATAGGATTCCCCTTGTGGTCGAGCATCCAAAAGACACCTCCTTCAAGCTCGTCCCAAAAGAATGTACAAATGTATTCATACGCACGGTGCGCCATATTCCGCTGGATGACATCCTTGGTATATTCTGCAGCTGTAGAAAATGTCCAAAGCAACCGTGTATTCAAGATAACCCCCTTGTCTGCTGTAGGAAATGCCTTTCCAAATCCATCTACCCGCCCAATAAACCCACCATACTCTTGATCAGGCATATACTTTATCCACCAATTCAAAATACGGTATAGCTCTTCCTGAAACTCTACCTTGAGTTGCAAGCTGATTGAACTGAACGATGCAAAAGAAGAGGGTGCTTTGTTCATAATCTCAAACTCTTTATGATCTCCAAATTACCGCTAATGAGCTTGCACCTTTCTTTGACACTTGCTGCCGAACGCAAGCCATCTTCGGGTGTATTGCACACATAGTCAATCAGGCGGTCTACTGTCGTCGTAGCCACATGCATTCTGGTATCGGAAGAACCGTAGTAAATAAATACTTCTCCGTTATCCTTGGCTATCCAGCCATTGCTAAATACAACATTGCTCACATCTCCAATGCGTTCTTCGCCTGCTGGTGCTATAAAATGGCCTGCTGGCGCATGGGTTACTTCCCAAGGTTTCTCCAGGCTAGTCATAAACATATACAAGACGTAGCGCAAGCCCGCAGCAGTATTCCTTACACCGTGTGCTAAATGCAACCATCCTTTACTGGTTTTGATAGGTGCCGGCCCTTGCCCGTTTTTCAATTCTTTGATGGTATGATAGATTTTTCCATCGACAATGGTCTCCTGAGGCACTTCGGCATGTTCCATACTGTCGGTCAGTCCCCAGCCGATACCGCCGCCACCACCTACCTCAATAAATCCGTCTTGCGGGCGCGTATAAAGGGCGTATTTACCACTCACAAATTCCGGGTGTAAAACCACATTGCGCTGCTGACCAGCATGGCTAATCAAATCCGGCAGACGCTCCCAGTTGACCAAATCCTTGGTGCGGGAAATACCACAACTGGCTACTGCCGCCGAAGTATCCGGATTACTCAAATCTTTACGCTCTGAACAAAAAAGGCCGTAAATCCAACCATCTTCATGCTGCACCAAACGCATATCATACACATTGGTGTCGGGGTCTGCTACTTCCGGCATCGTGACCGGATAATCCCAAAAGCGAAAGTTATCTATACCATTAGGGCTTTCAGCTATGGCAAAAAACGACTTACGATCATTGCCTTCTACCCGAACCACCAACAGGAACTTGCCCTTCCACAGCATTGCGCCAGCGTTAAAAGTGGCGTTAATCCCTTGTCGTTCCAGCAGTAAAGGATTGGACTTTTCGTCAAGGTCGTATCGCCAATAAACTGGCACATGGCTGGCGGTAACAACAGGGTATTTCCAGCGTTGGTAAATCCCATTGCTATCCGCTAGAGGCTCATTGACACGGCTTAACAGCTGTGCTTGGCTAGCAAAAAGTTGACGTATTTTTTGATCAAATGCTATCATTATAAAGTGGAATTCATTTTAAAATTTAAATCCTATCCACCGGCAATTTATCGTACCAAGTCTTCTTGAGAATCAGCGTGCAAACAACTGCAATGCCGAGCGCAATCAGCGTTGGTACAAGCTGAAGCAAAACAAGGTAGATAGGAAAAATCACTAGTGAAGTTTGCCAAATCACCCCAACCACAACATTGAAAGCGTCCTTCTTCAAGTCCTTGTTGGGTTCAAAAGTGGGGTCTTCCGCCATGACTTTTTCACGGATAGGCTTCCAAAAACCCCATGGTCTGACATTTTTGTAAAACTTCTTTAACGTTTCTTCATCCGTTGCTGGCGCAGTGTAAGTACCTGCCACACAACCAATGACAGAGATGAGCAACATCAGCGGAAACGTGTATAAATCTAATACACCATCGAAAATAAACCGGAATGAAAGTGCCGGCACCAGTCCGCCAATCATCCCCCAAAAGAAACCATTGCCATTAAATCGCCACCAGTACCACTTGAGTAAGTTAGCGGCCACATAACTGCCATAAAGCCCGGAAACAATCCATTGAAGAAGATCATTGACATCCTTGGCGAAAAAACCCAGCACTATGCTGATAGCAACCATGATTAATCCCGCGCCGTAATTGACAAACTTAATGCGGCTATTCTCTGCATCAGGCCGGATGTATTTGAGGTAAATATCATTGACAATGTAAGCCTGGGTAGCGTTGAGCGTGCCCGCAAAAGTAGACATAAAAGCCGCTAGCAAGCCCGCCAGTAATAAACCCAAAAAGCCTATTGGGATAAACTCACTGATGGCCGAAGGCAGAATTTGTTCAAAGTCAATATTGCCGCCCACCATCAAATCCAGGCGATTGAAATAAATTAAACCTAGCACCCCAAAGCCAGCAATCATTACATAGCGGATAGGCATCAAAATAAGGCTAACCGATCCACTCATTAAGGCGGCTTCACGCGGAGATTTGGTAGACAGAATCTTCTGCATATCATAGTTAGGAGCGGGGCCAGCTAAACTGACCAATACCCCTTTAAAAATCATCATCATAAAGAAGAGGGAGAATAAACTGTAACCATCACTTTTAATCTTTTCATTGACCTCCGGTATAATCGTCGACCAATCCAGATCGAGGTGGCTACCAAAAAAGGGCGTCAACCATCCATCAGGTACCAGTAGCTCGTTAGCCGCCAAGGCATTCATGGCAATAACGCCAACCACAATACTGGAAATGGCCATTAAGGCAAACTGCATCACATCGGCCCAAACGATACTCAGCATCCCCCCCAAAAGGGAATAGAAAACCGCAAAAAGCGTGAAAATAATCCCGTAAAAGTGTGGCACATACTCGGCACTTACACCAAAAGGAACATAAGCAGATACCACTTCCCAGGGAACGAATATCTCTACGAATTTCCCTATGCCGATAAAGCCATAAGCTAGATAACCAAGGCCCATAATAATGGCAAAGACAATGACCACAGTATGCGACATTTGAGCGCCTCGCTTTATACCAAACCGTGTATTGATCCACTCTGCTCCCGTTGTTACATTCGACCTTCGCAGCCAGATGGAGAGGAAAACCATTAGGAAAATTTGATTAAAAACGGGCCAAAGGAAGGGTATAAAAGCACTTTTAAGGCCATATACAAACAAAAGTGTCACTAGCCACATCGTGCCCGATATATCGAACATCCCCGAGGCATTCGATAAACCAAGCATATACCAGGGAATGGAGTTTCCTCCCAGCAGATAGCTTTGCTTGTTTTTTTCTGCCTGCTTCTTTAGCACTAAGCCGATGACTACAGTTGCCAGCAAGTAGGCAATAATAATGGTTATGTCAATGGTAGATAACTTCATGAAACTTTATTAAAGTGGTTGTGAGAAGTAGATAGAAAAATTTAAGGGTTGAGCGCTTGTTGTTTCTTTCGTGCAGCAGCCCTTTGTTTAGCTTTATAAAGTTTAGGAGTTTGGTCTGCCATCATGATGATGGAGTCTTGGCAGAATTCAAGAAAATTAGGCACACTGGTATGCCCTGGGTAAGGTGCGTAATGATGAGTAGGGCGGGCGTTTCGCCAAACCAACACCCAGGCAATTCTGCTGGCCACCGGGTCGGCAGTAATGTAATGTAAAAGGCGGTCTGTCCACCAATTATCCTCGGGGATCGCCTCCAACCCTGTTTCCGTAAATGCTGCTACTTTGTCTTTTTCATCAGCAATATCAACCAGTATTCTTAGCCGTCGGGTAAGTTCAGAAGGGTCGTTGAGCGGGTTTACATCGTGGTAATCATCAAAGCCCAGAATGTCTACATATTTATCTCCCGGATAACACTCCAAGTAGTGGAGTTTATCTGTAAAAATATCGGGAGAATAACAGTAAAGTACATTGTGCACATTACCGATATCTCGAAGATAGGTAACCGTAAATTTCCACAGTGCTTTATATTCTTCTTGCGAACAGTGAGGCTGCCCCCACCAAAACCAACCTCCGGTATGTTCATGAAAAGGCCTGAAAACGACCGGAACATAACGCTTGAAAAGAAAACCTGTATGGAGGCTTTTGAAAAAATCAGCTAATAGGTCGAGCCTGGCTTTATAAGCTTCATGCTTGACACCGCCGGGCAAGATGGCTGCAACTACATTTTCGCCAACATCCCATGAGTCTCCCTGTGTAACAAAATTATCTGCGTGCCAGCTGATGGTATTAATACTTCCCATCTTATAAGCCTCGATAATCAAGTTGCGCATATCATTGAAATAGACGCTGTCTATATTGTAATCGGTGGTTCCGAGCTTGCTTACATCCCATCCGAAAACAGAAGGGAATTGGCCGCAAACATCATTGATATCAGAACGAATAGCTGATGATTCTTTCCTCCAATTCACCCCATAAGCCAAAGCGTCTTGGTGGCCGAATAAGATGTGCTCAACTGACAGCTTTTTCAAGTTGGCATAAAGTGCCCGCGTTTGTCGGGTAGCATCAGGATCAGATAAGCTAACTGACTTGAAGTCATTTTCGTCACCCAACAACTTTGCACACTCGGGACTACCCGATAAGCTATTGGTGACGATGAGCATTAAAAGAATAAAAACCAGTCTCATGATATTAGTATTGCGCAGAAAATAAACTGCGATTTTCCTCAAGTTTTCCAAACAGTTAAAACACTTAAAATGAAGCACTTATTCAACTATCACGGGAAACAACCACGCATGTAGACGCGAAGCGACCACGAAGTAGCGGCGTAGCCAAATCGCTTTTTATTTTCGTGCTGTTCCTTAGTGATTATCCGAATAATTCAGCGCGACAAGGGCATGAGTTACCCCGAATTTTGATGATCATCAAAATCCAGAGCAACTCATGCCTAACTTGTATGCTAATTAATTCTATTGAAGTTCAAAGCGAACATTATCAATACAAACATTCACTTGAGAGTCGCCTTCATTGAAGGCTAAGCCAAAGTCAGAAGTAATATTATTAAGGTCAGCGATCGTCGTTGATCCCGATCCGTAATCATCGGTAAACTCATTCAAAGGAATGGTTACAGTAATCCAACCATTGGTACTAAAAGAGCCCGAATCTGCCCACGGCGCCCAACGATGCCAAAAACCTTCAGAACCATCGTCTTTTAATCGCCAATGGAAAACCCCTCCAGTAATCGGCTCTAAAACATTGATATCAAATTTTAAAACATAATCATCAACATTGGTACCAATAGCTGCACCAGGGAAATTATCAGAGCCATTCCGCCAGAAAGCCCCAGTCCAACCGGAAAGTGACGCATTGACTCTGTAATAACTGGAGCCATCTAAAGATAAAGCAGGGTCATTTTCAACTGCTCCTGTATCCCCCCACCATGAGCCAAGGGCATCAAAATCAAAGAAGACCAAACTTGGGTCAGCTACAGGGTCTACGCCCTGAATATTAATTTCCGGAGAAAAGAATTCTTGCCCCTCAAAGGTGATGAACTTGATATTTCCAACGCCAGTCATAGTTCCTAAAGGAATGAAAACTTCAATCAAGGTAGACGTCTTCTGCCCAAACATAGTAGCAGTAACATCACCTGGGAAAATTACCTCATTGATTTCATCAAGGTCTGTACCTACAATGGAAATCATATCGCCAGGGCCAGCCATTGCCGGCATACTTGTGATCACCGCATTTGTAGTCACCAGAAGTTCCAGTTCTACTGTTTGCAATATCATCGTACCATTTGGCATAACTAATGTCAATGGCCCCGAAACTGCTCCGATTGGGACATCTACTGAAACCATGTTAGCCATAGCACTATTCACATCTACCTGGACATCACCACTAAAAATGACGCTGCTAACCAAGTCCATATCGGTACCTTCGATAATAATTTCATCACCAAACGCAGCACTCGCCGGACTAACGGTTGCCGCTTGAGGCTCAACAAGCGCTAGTACATTGCCGGTAACTACGCTCTTGTCTGCATTTGTAGTAAAAGTAATGGCCGCTTCGGTCGCACCTAAAGGAACGTTAACCGTAATTTCGGTAGCAGAGCCTCCGCCCTGAATGGAGCCCGATTGATCGCCACCAAAAGTAACGCTCACAACGAGATCAAGGTCTTGGCCTGTAACAGTGATATCTGTTCCATTTTTCGCAGGATTCGGTGAAAAGCCAGTAATCTGAGGCACGAGCATCTCCAGTTCTGTTTCAATCGGTACTTGTATCAATGAAGCAGGTACTAAATGAACCGTACCATCATGGGTATTGTCAGGCACCATCACTTCAATAGTAGTCGCACTTTGGCTTTCAAAAACGGTTACATCATCAACACCTTGAAATAAAATTTTCTCCGTCAAATCCAAGTCCGTTCCTGTGATGGTAAGCAATGTACCCGCCTTCACCGGGTTAGGTGACATTGACGTTGCTACTGGTGTAGTCACGAGTAATGGAGTCTCTGTTTCCACAACAATCGGCATGGTTCCTCCTTCTGCCAGACTCAGCAATAACAGGGGCGCACTTTGTGCCATCTCTGGTACAACAATCTCAATTTTCTCTTTAGACTGGCTCACAAAAGCAGTATCACCTAAGGCTTGATCTATACCAAATACAATGCTGGTAATGAGGTTCAGGTAATCACCATTAATGGTCACCAGATCGCCAGGTCGAACGGTTTCCGGGCTAAAAGAGGTAATCTCTATCGGCTCCGAGATGGTCAATTCGCTAATAGAAATAATATCACCATCCGTAGATTCCAGGATAATTTTACCTTCTTGGGTAGCTTCCGGAATAGTCAATTTTATTAACGTAGGCGTATGTGTCGTGAACGAAGTAACATCTACATTCTCTGGTAACACCACGGCTGAAACACGGTCGAGGTTTTTACCAATAATCGTTAGTTCACCACCACGCAAAGCAGGTGAAGGGCCAAATGCGCTCAGCACGACACGGTTAGCATCACCTGGTTCATCATCGTCCTTCTTACAGCCATTAAACAGGCTTATTCCCAACGCCATCACAAGTAGCAACACCAGTGCTGACAGGTTATATGATTTATTCATAATTTTTATTTATTCTGATGGAATCCTGTCGGATTTGAGTACTGCCAAAGCAATGACTGAATCCGACAGGAAAAGAAGTCTGGTTAAAATTATAGTTTGACAACACGTACATTATCGATCGCCATATTCACGTCATGTGTACTCGATGCATCACCAAAGAACATGATGCCCATATTGGTATATGGAGACAAGTCGTCCAATTCCGCCGGATTTCCATCTTTGTCAATATTGAATGCTGTCAACGGAATGGTTACCGTCTCCCAGCCATCAGTCACAAAGAGGCCATTAGCTTCCCAAGGGCTCCAGCGCACCATAGGTT
This sequence comes from Lewinella sp., assembly GCF_050633125.1. Lineage (NCBI taxonomy): Bacteria > Pseudomonadati > Bacteroidota > Saprospiria > Saprospirales > Lewinellaceae > Lewinella > Lewinella sp. Next base: position 41,621 of record NZ_JBOEFX010000020.1, on the reverse strand, counting down.
CTGGAACATCCCTGCCACAATTAGCCGGGCCTGATGCAAAATCCCCGAAAAATATTTCCAGCGGAATTTCACGCCAATCGAAAGCCACATTGATTTCAAAACGAAGCCCCCAATCATTGACACTTGCAGTGCTTGGAAAAATGGGGATATTGCCACGTCCGGTTTCTGCGTCGGCTGCATCGTAAAACATGTTAAGCTCATTCACCCACTGCCAGGCACCTACACCTTGCATTTTAAAGTAAGTATAGCCATTATCACATGGTGCAAAACCACCATTAGCCAAATCGGTACCAATGGGTGAATTCCAGGAACGGCTAACCCTGTCGTCATAGTTCAAGGCCACGTTTCTGTCGTCTCGGAAAAGAAAATCAGAAACAGCAACGCCAAAATTAGTGCTGATACTAATCGGCCCAGGCTCCACTCCTTCCGGAACGATGACTGCTAACTGTGTTTTATCCAGGCTCGCAATCTGTGCTTCAACACCTCCGGAAAAAGTTACCGTTACGGGTTCAAAGAAGAAATCTCCCGTCAAGATGGCCATGTCCCCGGTGGCTACATATTCGCTCTTTATTTTGGTAACAATCGGAGACGGAACGTTGATTTTAAAATCGTAGAGCAGCTCTTGACCATTGGCAAAAACCAATCGCATTTTATCGTTCACTTCTACGGGCACACTACTAGGTACATTCACCAGAATGGTCTCTGATGTAATGTAGGCAGGGTTCAATGATGCAGGTTGATCGTTGAACCAGATTTCAACAGTATGCTGTAAATCCTGACCTACAATTGCAATCAGCCCACCCATAAAGGCTCCCGTCAAGAGAGAATCAGCTGCGGTGGGTTCCGTCGATCGAATAAAAAATATTTCAGGGTTACCAACATCGGTAACCGCTCCAGGCATATCGTCTTCTGAACAGGAGGTCGTAAAGTTGGCAACCAGCATCAGACAAAATGCAAATAAGAGGGTTGATTTATTTAAAATTTTCATTGTTGACTTTTTTGCTTTCCAAATGGAGAAAGAAGAAGCCAGGTGTTAAGTAATCAGAACTCGCCGCCTGGTTTTTTTTGCTCTCTTTTAATTGAAGTCGTAATCCACTGCTGGTTCATCAGGGCCTAACATTGGGTTAGATACGACCTCTGCAGAAGGAATGGGTAACCAAAATTGTGATTCATTGATAGAAATAGGAACACTTGGAGGGTTCTCAATATAACCTTCTATAGTGTTTTCATCGGCAGCACCTTCTCCCGTGTCACGGTAGTAAGTAACCTCGCGTTCCATACCATTAAGGTAGGCCAACGCTTCACTTGAACTTCGGTAAGAATAGCGCTTGATATCAAACCAGTTGATTCCCTCCAAGGCAAACTCTATCCTTCTTTCCTTAATGATATCCAGGAACGTCAGGCTTTGCTTTGGTAACAAGCCTGCCCGTGTACGAATAGCATTGAAATACTCTAGTGCCGTAGGATCTGTTGTAACATTTTGCCCACCAAGGGTAGCTTCGGCATAAACCATATAAGCCTCTGCCAAGCGTACCAAAATGCTGTTAATACGTGTTGCCTGACCGGTAGAAACACCTCCGTCGGTATCAACACTACTGCCAATAATGTACTTTTTCAAGTTATTCAAGGTAGGCGCTGCATTTTCCAAAATGGTGTTCGGATCATTAGGATCACGATGAACAATAGAATAGGTATAGCCTCCATCTTGGGTACGAATTTCAGGATAATGGTCACCATGCGACATGTAAATAGCTGGTTGTCGCCTATCTCCTCCTTCTACCTGCTGAAGGAAATCGTAGGTCATCCCTTTGTCCCCCCCCCAGGCTTCTGTGTTTCCAGTAATGAGGCTGCTTCGGGCCCAGTTGGCCTGACGGCTATTCCCCAGTGCATAAGCACCTTCCATCCACTGTAATGCGAATAATGATTCTTCATTATTGTTATTTTCATACTTGAAAATATCCGCGTAATTCGGCATTAAGTTCAAACCACTTTGAGTAATAACTTCTTGGGAAAACTGCTTAGCCAAATCGAAATTTTCTGCCGATTTGGGGTTGCTCAAATCTGAAGCGATAGTCAAGTGTAGTTTCGCCAACAAGGTTAATGCCGACCACTTTGTCACTCTTCCGGGTGTGCCTGATGCTGGCAAATTTTGAGAAGCAAATTCTAAATCACGACGAATAAACTCGTGTACACTACTACGTGTATTCTTCGGTAAGAAGAAATCATTGCTTACCACAATGGCTGTTGAATTTTCAACAATAGGCACCTCTCCCCAATATTCAGCAAGAAGGTAGTAAACCATTCCACGGATAAACCGAGCTTCACCAAGTGCTTCATCAATCACACGCTGATCTACATTACCTGCCGCTGCGCGAGGCATATCGTTGATAATGGAATTGGCGTAGGAAACAACCCTGAATAACCCTTTCCAGCCAGTGGACAGGTGAGCGTTACCAGAATTAAAAGAGAATAGGAAAAACTGGCCTTCCTGGTCCCAGGTATGTAATAAGTCACCGGCCATGGCATCACCTGCACACCAGGCAAACTTATCGTTATAGTCAAACCAGGGATAACCATACAAAGCAGCTGTTGCAGCTTTTATTTCCGCTTCACTTTTGAAAAAGCCATCGGCGGTAAGACGATCAACAGGTTCAATTTCCAAGAACTCTTTCTGGCATGAGCTTGCTACCGCAAAGACCGCCAGCGTTAATATTATATTTCGAAATAATGGTTTCATCTTATATTGATTTTGTCAGCCTATCACTTAAGGAGACTGCTAAAATTTGAACAATTGGTCTCTAAAAGTCTACATCAACCCCAAAGGTGTACAGGCGTGGAGAAGGGTAACGGCCCATATCAACGTTCTGTAACAAGGGGTCCTGATTGAAAGAACCAATCTCAGGATCGTAGCCAGAATAATTAGTGAAAGTGTATAGGTTTTGAGCATTCACGTAGAACTTCATATGCTCAACATGGAATTTTTGCGTCAACCGCTTTGGAAGCGTATAGCTGAAACGAACATTCTGGATACGAATGTAAGAGCCATCCTCGATGAAACGATCCGACATCCGGTTGTTCCGGTTATTGTCATTGGTCGCTGGTCGTGGAATATCCGTTCCAGGGTTAAGCAGATACACATTTGCTGGATCATCAGCATCACCTGCCGGGTCAATCAAGCCAATCTGCGCACGATCTTTTACGGTAGCAGCTTGGTTGTTAAATACACTGGTTTGGCCTTCAATAATTACCCTGGAGTAATTGAGGACTTCGCCTCCAATTGCTCCGTTGAGGTAAATGGTCAGGTCAAAAGGGCCATAGCTGAAGTTGTTGTTAAACCCAAAAGTAAAATCAGGGTTTGGATTACCAATAACACGCTGATCATTGACGTCAATGACACCATCACCATTGAGGTCCTTGTATTTCACATCGCCTACCCAAACGCCTTGGGTTTTGTTCATCAAATTGCGGCCGTTAGGGTTTTCGGAGGTAATATTCCCATCTGAAACCTGAACCGCGTGGTTAAGAATATCGTTTTGATCAGCAAACAAACCTTCTACCTCATAGCCATAAAACATGCCAACAGGTGAGCCTACAGCGGTACGTGTCGCTGTTTGGAATTCACTGTACCAGTAGAGGTTTCTCCAGTAAATACGGGAATCTTCATCTAGCCCCAAAACCTTGTTCCGGTTTTGAGAATAAGTAAGATTGGTCGTCCACTTAAACTTATTGCCAACGATATTTCTAGTGGTAAGTGACAAGTCGAAACCTTTGTTTTCCATGCTGCCTACGTTGGCAAAAGGAGCACTGATATCATTGTAGTTGGTTCCTCCCAAATAGCTGGGGATCGATAACTGGAGCAGCATATCGGTCGTCTCCTTTTGGTAAACATCTACCGTAAAGTCAACACGGCCCTGGTATAAAGACAAGTCAAGACCAGCATTAAACTGCTTGGTAGCTTCCCACTTAAGATCAGGGTTAGAGATTTTCTCCAGGCGGTAACCAGTACCAAAAGGCGTATTAACCGTCAACAGAGAAGACCCATAAAGGTAGTTGGCGATGGCCTGGTTGCCCACTTCACCATAGCCTACACGAAATTTCATGTCATAGATAGCTTCTACATTTTGCAAGAATTTTTCGTTACTCACGCGCCAGGCAAAAGAACCGGATGGGAAATACCCCCATTTGTTGTTTGGCCCAAATTTAGAAGATCCGTCGGCGCGAAGTGTGAACGTCAACAGGTAGCGGCTATCAAAAGAGTAGTTTAAGCGGCCAAAATAAGAAGCCAAGGAGGCGGCATCTTTCCAACCATCGGTACTTGATGTTTCATCGTCGCCCTCGCTTAGCACCTGAATATCGTTGCTGGAAAATTGCTTCTTGGTTATCGTTGTGCCTTCCCAGTTCGATTTTTGTGCTTCGGTTCCGATCATTGTCGTCAACCCGTGCTTCTCACCAAACTTGGCTTCATGAGTAAGGTAGTTTTTCCAAATCCAGAAGAAATTATTCTCTTCCCGCTGGCGAAGCTGGTTTTCGTTGTTTTCTAACACGCCCCAGTCGTAGGTAGGGTGGAAGGCTTTGTTGAGACTGTGATTGTTATCGAAACCAATTTCTGAACGGAAAGCCAAGTTGCTCATCAACTGAATATTTCCAGATACATTGGCCATCAAACGTTGACGGTTAAGCGTATTGTTTCGTAGCAGTGCTGCTCCAACCGGGTTGTAGCTAATATCAGAAGTGTTGCTACTAGGGCCGGCAAATTCCCCATTGATATCTCTTACAGCAACATCCGGAGGCATCACCAGTGCTTGCATAATCACACCGTCTCCGCCATCATTAAGCGTAATTTTCTCGTCGGTATCAGCGAAAGCAAGGCTGGCACCTATTTTGAACCAATCATTGACCTTGGTATCAAGGTTGACACGGGTTGTCAATCGTTCAAAGTTAGAACCAACGATGATGCCGTCTTGCCCAAAATATCCCCCAGAAACAGCATACTGGGTATTCTCGTTACCACCAGAAATAGACAACTGGTGACTTTGCATTCCTGCATCACGAAATATCTCATCTTGCCAGTTGGTGCCATTCCCTAAAAGGCTAGGATCAAGGTAACGCTGATTGACCTGACGGTCTAGGTCATTAGCTATTTGTACCTGATAAGATGCATAATCAGGCAAGGCCATCATTTCAAGCTTATTCGGTAAAGTTTGTTGAGCATAATAGCCATTGTAAGATATTTTCGACTCTCCACTCTCCCCACGACGAGTAGTAATGAGTACAACACCATTGGCTGCACGCGCACCATATATGGCTGTTGCAGAGGCATCTTTGAGCACCTCAATTCTCACAATATCATTAGGATTGATAGAAGAAAGCGGATTTACTCTATTCTGGCCATTGGCACCACCAGCCCAGTCGAAACCGGAGACCGAAGCTCCATCGCCCTGAAACGGTATACCATCAATTACATAAAGTGGCTCACTTGATCCCGTAATTGAGTTGGAGCCTCGAATACGAATAGAGGCGGCCCCTCCTGGTTGGCCAGAGTTTTGTGTTACCTGTACACCGGCAACTCTACCTTGCAAGGCCTGATCAATATTGGTAGTGACACTACTTCGGAGTTCATCCCCAGATACTGAAGAAACAGCCCCGGTAAGATCATCTTTCCTTGCTGTACCATAACCAATAACGACGACAGCATCAAGTAAGGATGCATTCGTTTCTAGCACTACTGCATAAGTACTTTCCGTCGTGACCATAAGAACCCCTGGCTGATAGCCTGTATAGGTAAAGTGAATTTTTTCTCCTGTATCTGCACTAATCGAAAAGCGACCATCAACATCGGTAACAGTACCTCTGCTAGTGGAGTTTTCTGCTAAAACGGTCGCACCAATAAGTGGTTCACCATCGTCTGATGTCACAGTCCCTGTAATGGTTCGTAGCTGTGCACTCAGGCTCAGACTACTAGCCATAAACAAGACCGCAAACAGCAGCTTGTAGCTGTGGCGTCGGCTGTAGATTGTACGTTTCATATCCATGAATACTATTATTTAGTGAGGTGTAATCAAAATGATATCCTGAGTTCAAAGGTAAACTCAAAACATTCTTCCATTGAGCGCCCTGCCGAACAAATAAGGGGGGTATTCTTTTCAATATCACCCAAAAACTAGGGTAGCGTTACACACGCACCTCACATTTGCAGCAAACAGGCAGGTAGAATCTTTGCCTATTCTCGTACCTTCCCAATCCTGGATTCCGAACAATACACTAGACAGAACCCACCTATTAATATTTACCTATAGCATTTCCAATGAAAACAATAAAATATTTTTCTTTCCTATTATTGAGTAGTGTAGCCTTAATCACCAAAACGGTGGCCTCTCCCCTACTTCCACCACCTCCAACCATCCACTTTGTAGAGGTACTTTCTCCGGTGGTGGAGCTCTACGACAAGTTTGAATTAAAGTTGGAAGTAAGTGCTATTTATGACAACCCTTACGACTATGAGCAGGTGGCCATACAGGGCATTTTCGTATCCCCTTCTGGTCTCGCAACTACGGTCGATGGCTTCTATATGCAGGATTACGAATTGGAAACAAGCAACGGTAGTTTAAGCACCATTGGTGCTGGAGAATTCCGCCTACGGTTTGCACCCGATGAAACAGGTACCTGGTCTTTTCACCTCACCATAGCGGATGCAACGGGGAACAGCCAAACGGATAGCCAAACATTCATGGTAGAGAATGTTTCGTCGGCTCAAAACCACGGGTTTGTACGCACGAGTTCTACCAATTACCTTTCTTACGATGATGGAGAACAGTATATTCCAATAGGTGAAAACATGGCTTGGCAAAATAGCAATGCCTACACCAACTACAAAAGCTGGCTGGATGGCCTGGCAGACGGCGGGGGAAATTTCATCCGCCTGTGGCATGCCCATTGGGGCCTGGGCATCGAATGGGAAAACGGGAACGGTTTTGAAGGATTGCGAAAGTATAAGCAGTCAAACTGCTATTACCAGGATTGGCTCTATGATTACTGTGCCGAGCGGGGCATCACCGTCATGCTGGCCCTACAGCATCATGGCCCGGTATCCAGCCAGGTCAACCCCAACTGGAACGATAGCCCCTATAATGTTGTCAACGGAGGAATGTGCCAAAACACCATTGACTTCTTCACAAACGAGGAAGCTCGTTCTGTCACCCAAAACAGATATCGCTATACCGTAGCTCGCTGGGGTTACTCGCGTAGCATCCTCTGCTGGGAGCTTTTTAATGAGGTGAAGTGGACAGACAATTTTGAGCTCTATAAAGATTCGATTGCAAACTGGCATATTGAGATGGCGGCCTATTTAAAAGAAATTGATCCGCAAGAACGTATTGTTACCACCAGTTACGGAGATGACACAACCGACGAAAATGTGTGGTCGCACCCTGACTTCGATCTCACCCAATCTCACCTTTACCTTAATGTCCCACAGCTTGAAAAGGCTTTATCTTCCGCTAACCAGAATTTCCTGGCAAGTTTTAATAAACCAACGCTGAACGGTGAATTTGGCCTGGGAGCAAGTGGGAGCCTTACAAATATGGACCCCGACGGCGTACACCTGCATAATTCCATCTGGGGTGGGCTATTTAGTGGTGCTTTGGGTACAGGCATGAGCTGGTGGTGGGACAGCTATATCCATCCCCGCGATTTGTATTATCATTTTACTGGCGTTGCTGAAGTTGCCGATTTGATTCCCTTTGATGCAACCAATATGCGGCCCACCTCTGCCTATGTTGAAGGAGCGCCTGCCGAACTATCAATAGCCCCCACCTTGGGCTGGGGAACCATTGGTACCGCTGAGATCACCATTGATGAAAATGGAGAAATATCACCCGCCAATGCAGCACTAGCCCTTTTTCTTTACGGCAATTGGAACGGTATCTACCGGAGCCCTCCAACCTTCACGGTAACCTTTCCTCAAGGCAGTGAGTTTACCGTTCGCACGGGCAGTGAACTCAGCACCAACCCTCGGATAGTCATTCGATTAGACGGGGTTATTGTGCTGGACCAAGCTGGGGTAACCGACACGGACTATACCATTGTAGTTCCGGCTGGCACACACGAAATCAATGTCGATAATACAGGCGATGACTGGATAAATATTGCTTCATACAATTTTGGTGATTTGGGAACACAAATAGACGACTATGTCCTTTCAGCCCAAGACAAATCTGTTATTACCGGCTACCTTCTGAACAAAGATTACAATCATCAATACTTAGCCAATAATGGTGAACCTTCGTTTGTACCTGTAGGGACTGAACTGGTTATGGATGGTTACCCGAATGGAGCCAACTATACGGTTAGTTTTTTCGAACCTCTAACAGGAGCGCTGTTGTATACCGACCTAGCAACGGCCAGTAATAGTAAATTGTACATCCCCTTGCCACAATTCGTGTGGGACCTTGCTTTTATAGCAGAAGGAGAGCCTGTTGGCACAAAAACTGTCAGAAAGAATTTAGCATTTGATGTCTTCCCGAATCCAGCGAAAGCTGGAAGTCAAATTTCCCTTGACATTCCTAATATCGAAGCAGCTACACTTCAAGCAGATTTATTAGACGAAGCAGGGAGGTCCTTAAAATCACTGTCCTTAGAAAACCAGGCTTTCCGCCTTCCTGCTCTCCTGCCAGCAGGGATGTATTGGGTACGAGTACAGCAAGGTCAAAAAGTTGGGCTACAGCCATTGGTCATTATCAAGCAGTAATAGCATATGAACGACAAGCTCTTTTCAAGTGTAATTTTGTTAGGTTGGCTTATCCTTGTTTTGGCAAATTGTGCAACAAGTAAGGACGCTGTAGCCAATACTTCGTTCTTTTCGGCGGATCATGCCTTGCTGAGATATACTGGCCGCATTGATTTTAGTGATCTGCGATTGCCCAAATTCTACCAGCCTGCCAGCTACATCGAAGCCGCTTTCAAAGGAAAAAGTTGTGGGATAATTGTAGAAGACCAGCAACTATGGGGTAATCAAAACTACCTAGAGATCGTCATCGATGGTGTAGAATACCGTCGACAAACTAAAACCGCAAGAGACACTTTGTTTTTTGACAATTTAGGTAACGGGCCCCATCAATTGCAAGTGTATAAAAACACGGAAGCCAATATTGGCTGGGTGGCAATAGCAGGGCTTATTTGCAAAAAACTGGTGCCTTTGCCCGCTGAGCCTAAGCGAAAAATGGAATTTATTGGCAACTCCATCACCTGCGGAGCCAGTGCTGACGCATCAGAAATACCTTGCCATACGGCTAAATGGCACGACCAACACCGCGCCTACAGCAGCTATGCCAGTGTAACGGCTCGCAACCTAGAGGCCAGCTGGCACCTCAGTTCTGTTTCCGGGATAGGGCTGATCCGCAGCTGTTGCGAAATGGATGTATTGATGCCGCCAGTTTACGACAATATTGATATGAGAGGTGACAGCCTAGACTGGGATTTTGCCAATTACCAACCTGATGTGGTATCAATTTGCTTGGGGCAAAATGATGGCATCCAGGATTCCGTGGCCTTTTGCAGTGCTTATGTGTCATTCATTCAAACCATAAGATCTCATCATCCTCAAGCTCAAATTATTTGCCTGACCAGCCCGATGGCCGATGATCACCTTACCAAGACTTTGCAAAATTATCTCCGGGGTATTGTAGCAGCAGTAAACGAGAAGGGCGATCAAAAGGTAACGAAATTCTTCTTCTCCAAATCTTACACGGGTGGTTGTGATACCCACCCTAGCGTGGAGGAACATGCGCTGATTGCTGCTGAATTGACTCCCTTTTTAAGGCAATTGATGGGGTGGTGAGAATTAGCGTGAGGTTTGGCCCACGTTAATATATTCTTGTGTTGTCTCTAACGGTTTTTACTCCCCAAATAAATTTTCTTACAGAAATAGTACTTTTTCAAAGAAGAGCGTATATTTGCCTCCCGTTAAGCGCATTATCGACAAAGCGTCGATAATTTAACGAGAAAGGGGGGATTAGCTCAGCTGGCTAGAGCGCTTGCATGGCATGCAAGAGGTCACCGGTTCGACTCCGGTATTCTCCACAAGGCTTTTGGCTGAATCACTGGCACTAAGATACAAAAAGTGGCAAAGGATTGTGGCAAAAAGTAGCAAAAATGACTCTTGGTCCTGAATTGGATCAAGGGTCTTTTTTTTGGGAATAAAAAATATTTCTTAAGTGCATTGAGAGTGATGTGGTTAACTAAGAGGAGCATTGTCCTCAATCTTTTAAGGCTTTATCCCTAAAAAATAGAGCATAATTTTGATCATAAACTACGAAAGTCACAATTAACTGATTATTAAGTGTTTTTAAATAGTACTTGTATACATCTACTATTTTATTTTTCTTTAAAATAATAGTATTCTTTAACTGGAGAAACAAACAACACGCTCCCCTTCAACCTTGCACAACAAAGTTTTCCTTCTTTTTCTTTTTTTGTTCAAATTTCTTTGCTCGGGGTAGAGGAGTTAAACCATACTAGTCCTCTATTATTATTAGAATACTCTTCTTTTGTAAAGAGTACGAACTTTTTCTATCCTTTGAGCGTAATAAAAGAGTGCTTTGACTGAAGCACTTTTTATTATTTATCCAAATATATAATGGATATCCTTGAAAGGAGGATTGCTAGTATTCTTTGATCTGCTGATCTCACAGGATTTACAGAACTAATCAACGGCGAACGCATCAACAGGTATGTTGTCGCATTTACTGACAATGTTGATTGGAACTTATCTTTGTTGGCAGATCAAGTAAGATTGTACTCGTTGTATTATGATAACATCACAATCGGCTGACGAACGTACCCCGATGGAACTGTTGTCATAGACATCGGAACATCTACTGATAGCCTAGAAAAGGCCATTAGCATCAAGAAGCGGTACCACCAGTACGCAATTTTTGATACTGTCACTTTTAGGTCAATCGAGGAGCAATAGCTCCTCCTTTCTTTTTACTTACAGACAATCACCCTCCAGGTGTGCCCTGATAGCTGTGCAATCGCCTCTTGAGGATAAATCTTTCCATCAGTAAGAGATAGCAAGAAATACTTTTTCATCCTATTACAGTCAATAGATAAAGCACAACCTTTATAATTTCTATTCTAGTATTTGCAATAAGCTTATGCACTAGCTATTATTAGTCATTAGATGCTCTTTAGCCTCCTTATATAAAACAGGATGGGATTGAACGAATTCGAAAGTGCTAATACTAGTCCTACACAAGAAAGAAACAAAAAGATTATTCAGCTAATTGACCGTTTGTATAGTCCAGAAGTGACTACCGAAACTTCAAAGCTTGTAGCATTGTTAGCAGAAAGACTGACAAAAATGATGTGATTCTTAGTCGAGAAGACGAAAGAAAGAAACTATGCTGCCGCTAGCGACATTCTTGGTGGACAATATATTTGAGTTGATGAGATGAAGCAAAGGATGCAGGATCTTTATAAGAAGCTTGAAAGGCTCGAATTGTACTATCCGATAAAAATAGCCATAGCTGAAGACCCTGAGCTTAATAATTATCATGGGATTGATTTGGATGGGGTGCTAAAAAGGCTAGAGAATGAAGAGCAACTCTCGTTTAATGCCGAATGATACAGGAATAGCCTCTTTCTTAGTTTAGGACAAGACAATTAAAAACAACTATAGCCTTCTTTTAGGTATACCTAAAAATGAGCGCACCAGCATAGCGGTGCGCCTCTAACTTACTCTACCACCTTAAATGGTACTCCGCATCCACCACAAATAAGGTGAATATTAGGCTTGCCCCAAACATTGATGCTGCAAGAAGGACAAGAATACTTGGTCTTCTGTCTAGATGTCGTTCGGAGCTTTTTAAGCCGCGCTGTCCTTGGGTCTTCTGTTTCTCCTTTACCCTCTACTCCTCCACTGATAAGGCGTTTAAAGAGGTCGCCTTCCAAAGAAGCAAAAGGGAGAGTAAACTTTTGTGGCATTTCCTTGAAGTAGGTCTCATACAACCCTCCAGGAATAATATAGTGAGTCATCCCTTGCCCAGTTCGTTTTCCTCCTGGCTTGCCAGTAGAAGAAGGCATTAGGCCAACTTGTTCCATCTTGTTTGCCCACTCGGTGTTGTGATAACCATTCCTTGATGGTGATCCAAACTCCCATTGCCACAAGTGAACTTGCTCATGCACTAGTGTGCTAAAAACCTCTATTGGTTTTCGGTACAGTGTTAAGGGTGTTAGAGATATCTCATGAGTAGAATACTCCTCTTCTCCAACTCTCCTCCACCTTTCTGGTGCCATGAAGCCATGAGTGTTTTTCTTCCGTGAAAAGTTAAGAATACACCCTGGCAGCAGGCCGTCGAATAGTTTGCTATTGAAATACTGATACGCTCTGTTAAGGGCCTGAAACTGCTCCTCTGTTGGTGTCGGCAAGGGAGAGTTTTTTGTCTTTTTGTTCATACGTCTTCTATTTTTGGTGACGCATGAGCCTATTATTTATATGTTTATTTTCAAGAACAAACGTTCTTATTTTGATCGTATCATCTTACTTCTTACAGATCTGCTTGACAGTGATGACATTCTTAGAAAACAAAAAACACTTAAGGAGGTCTTAAGTGTTTTGCATAGTCTTCATCCTTATCTCTACTCTAGCTTTTCTAGTATCTTCTTATAAAGTGCTACCATCGCCCAAGTGTCCTGCTTACAATACTCAAGTAAGTCTTTGATAGTCTGCTCTTCTGATTCTATTAGCTTTCCTTTGGCAAGATCTCCAAGAAGTCACGCTGCTACTCCTCCATTGCCTACATTGAGGTTGTCGTAGCTTATATCAGTCAGGACAGGAAGGACTTTTTTGATAGATGCAGAACCATTGAAACGTCTATCAAAGTAGTTGAGAGTGGAGAACACCTCCATCAGATCAAAGGTGTTTTCGTTGACTGCTTCTAGTGCATCAGCAAACTCTGGGTATTGAATAGCAAGCTCCTTGTTCCTACTATTTTCAAATCACTTGTATCGTACGATATACGTTCCACCTGTTCATTGGTCTAAGTCACTGACTAGTTGCTCTATGATACGGCTATTGTCGTTTTCTCCATTGCGTATTATCGCTTCTGTATGGGTGATAGTGCCAGCAGCATCCATCTTATGACAGGAGTACTGTACTACTACTTGTTGCCGTGGTGAACTTCACTGAAAAACAGGTACTGGAACAGATACAGTTTCATAGTCATAGAAGTAGAGAGGGAATTGTAGGTCGTTGAGCTGTTGACGAACAGAGGGTGTGTGAACAATGGTTTGTTCACCCTGCTTCCATAGCTCTACATATTGCGAAATCTTTGTCGGTTCTCACTTTGCATTGTACAAATCCATCACCGCCTCATCAGTAATGTCATCTATATTCCTGAATCCTGCATCGTACAGGTCAGGCAACTTTCTCCACACACGAGGTATGTTCCAAATGGATCACTTTGCTTGCGGTACACCAAAGTAGGTGAGATGATCTTCACCGTTATAAGGATATCTTTCGTCTAACGTCTCTTTGTCCATCGGAGACATATCCTTCAATGCCTCAATCATCATTTCCAGGTGATCATGAGTCATCAGCTCTTCACTCACATCATCAGTAATAAGTAGCTCTCTATAGTTGATACCACCTTGTCTGACATATTCTTTGTTCAAATGGAGAAAATAGCACCTCCCTGAAAACTTCTCTCCCAACACATAAGAAAGAACGTAGTGCTGAAAGGATATATCCGCAAGCATGTCATCCAGTAGCGGTGCATCCTTAGTCTTTTTCCTTACGCTATTTTTGGCCTTTATCTCATACAGATCATAGGTTCATTCATCATTCAGGACCAGAAAATCTGATTTTACGAACAACTTATTGTGGACGAATCAAGGCTGGTAGAGAACTTCCGGCTCCTCTGCTAGGAGTTTCATTGTTTGGTCATGGAAGGACTGATGCCAATTAGCAAAATTTAGCTGTCTCGTGTCCACCGTTGTTATGTCTTTGGTAGAAAAAAGATTGAGTGCAGCTTGTTCTACTTCTTCTCCGATAGCGAGGCCATCCATTGCACCATATTTGGCATCGAGTATCTGTTGGTACACTCACTTTTTGTCATGGATCGCTCGTCGGGCGAGGTGTGGTGAGGTGGTGAAGTTGACGAAGAGGGATTTGGTTAAGTACATGTTGCTAAGATTAGAAAACTAAAAAGCGGCTATCTTATCTCTAAACAAGAATATACACTTCATTCTCAAGCCTAACTATGAAAAAAGCTTTTTGATAAGTTGCCTTACCAGTAACATCGCATACTGGATATCATCACTAGATGAAACATCCATCATTGAAACGTACTTATTGTAGTGCTTCATTGCATTCTTCATCTCCCTCAAGCGTCCCTCTGGGTCTTGAAGGTCTTGCGGTCTCACTCTAAAAAACTCTATAACCAGCTTTGACTTATGGACCTTAACACCAACAACTACTTTTGCTCCGATTTTAAAACCGATATATGCCTTCACTATATTCTCATCTAATCTCTCATCAAGATCTAGAAGCTGCTCTTTGAGCTCTTCATAGAGTTCCCTGGAATTATTCCATCCGGGCTTAGCATGGTCCTCTATCGTGTAGGTTTTTACTTCTTTTGAAACCTTAGAGATTGTCTCATCCTTCGAGATTGTTTTAATTGACTCTGTGTGCCTACCTGCCTTAATTGGGCTGAATGAGTAGACATCACCTGTATACCTCTTTGCTTCCCAGAGTTCTATGGGCAAATCTTTGAAGTTGATTGCTTGCCTCTGATGAGCGGTAAACGAGTTGGCAACAAATATCACTTTGGTCTCTGACCACGAGATTGCATCCTTCTTGATCAACTTGCCAATTTTCTCCTGGTAGAGAAGAATAAACTCCGCTTTATTATTCAGCATCAATGATAGGTAGGCATAGCCTTGATCAATAACAGAAAAGCTCTTATCTCTTTTGTACTCTATTATAACAAAAGCATTAGACTCCTGGTCAAAGGCCAAGGTGTCGATTCTCAGGCTATTGAGCTGAAATTCTGATGCTACGAACTGAAGAGAAAACACCTGATCAATATTTTCCTCGACGAGTTCTTGGAGATCCTTCTCAAGATCGAACTTGAGTTCTTTGATCTCGGATAAGGTGGTTTTGTTCTTTTTGAAGAGCATGGGTCTTTTTTATCTTATAAATCTGGTCCTCATTCAAAGGAAGATATCTTCTTTAGAAGCCTTTCTCTAGATGGGATATAATTTTCCATTTCTTTTTTACTAGGACGTCTAAAGTGCATGATTGCATTCCTTACCTTTTCAATTGCTTCAAGTTCGTCGTTTATGCTTGCAATGAAGTCTCTATAACCTTCGTGCTGTATAGTATTTCATAGAATAGACTCTTTCATAGAATCAAAACCTTCTTTCGATTTTATCAAGTCAACTAGCTCGTTTAGCTTTACATCTTTGGGTTCTAGAATAATCCTATAGTCGCTAAAAGTAAATCTAAAAAAAACATTCTCTCCAATTTCTGCTGTCTTTTCTATTATAGAGCTCATTTTCTCTCATTGCTTGAGTGCCCTCGGAGGTTGTTTTAAATTTTTGTGAAAGGTCTCTAGTTCTGGATAAAATTCGTTTATGTATATATATGAGAGTATGCTTCTTAGGTGTATTTCTAAATCATATATATCTTGATATAGAAACTTCATGTTCATTCGATACATACCGTTTGCAAACGATCGAGTGTATTTTGTGTTTTGTACCATATCAGCAACAAAACGATCTACTGTGGTTTCTGTCTCATTAAAATCTTCATTTTGTAGGGCATCTATAAACTCTATTGTGTACTCCACAAGCAAATCACCATTTTTTAAGATTTCTATTTCTTCATCACTGGGTAGTAAGAAGTAACTTTTATCTTCAACTAGTTCTTTCGTTCGTTCTTGAAACTCAGTATCTCATGTATGACTTACATTATATGCATCACAAATAATTTGTTTTCGATCTGCTGATGATTCGAATATACTTAAAAAACTGACTTCTGATGAGTCTGATTCACGATGAATATCAAAATCTTGAGGAATATATCTCATTTTCTCTAATCTATCCTAAAATAATTTTTTCTACTTCTTGCTTTGCATTTTCATATATGTTTTTTGCTTCTTTTTGGAGTTCTTTTGCTCTCATCATGCGTGATTCGATTTCATTGGCTATTCTGTCTTGTACATCTGTTGAGGGTAGAGGAACTTTAATGTTTTCAAGTGCACTTGTTGGTAACCTTCTCCTTCAGGTGCTTCATGTAGTCATTCATGCAAATTGTGAGTATATAATATCTCTAAACAGTATATAATAAAGATATTTCTGATTTATTTCACCTTTTGTCCTGAGAACCAGAAACTCTCATGAAACATACACTGATTCATGATTTTCAAGATCGTCTATATAAATATATTTTTTATTAAAAATACTTGGTTCAATTCTAGCAAAAAGAATATCATTAACTTTCGCTAACCTACTTCCATTAACTTTTCATTTTGCCCTTTCTTCTATGTTTTTAATCTGACCATCATCAGTATCAGGTAATCCAACATAAGGGACAGTATCAGAAATAACTGCCTCTATTTTAGGGTTGATATCTACTAGTACTCATAATTTTACTGTCTTGATTCATAGATCTCATATAGATGTGCTATAGTATCACACACTTAGATTTTCTGTTTCAAGTTGGCTTGATGGTATTCCAAACACTTTTTTCTCCTCGGCTTCTTTATATTCAATCCCCAATTCCTGCATAAAATACTCATCTATACTATTTAGTAATTCTTGGGCTTCAGATTCTTTTTGCTTCTTCGCAGTAAGTGCAGTATCCATAATCTGAGTTATTTCGGTATTCTTAATAATTGGGATTGAATATAGCGCTTGGTAATCTAATGCTGGGCGGGTTCATCATGTTGCTTTTGAGGCAATAATTTTTACTCAGACATTTGAATTTAGGTAGGTGGCAAGCATTTCTGCTGTCTCTTTTCAGCCTACATCCATAACAACTGAGTGTTGATTTATATTTCCTTCAAATCATTCTGGCACAACACACGAACTTCATAATCTTCAAGTGATTGTAATAAGCAAAGATCAGGGAGTTACCTTACTTCTTGCTAAGGGTCATTCATGAACTTCTTTTGATATGTAAATCACATCATCTAGGTGTAATCATTCTTCAGTAATATTCTGGACTCTTAAAAAAGGTATTCAGTCTTTTTCATTTGAATACAGGATGGTATTGCTTTTTTTTGGAGTAGCTCAACTAGAAATGTTGATTATATAGTCTTTTAGTTTTTTTGAGGCTTTTTCTGAAATACTTTGTATTAATTGAAAATGTTTACTCACATACAATGTTGCATCAAACTTATAATTATTTAGTTTTATCTGCCCCAGATCAATCGTAAACAAGTGATCCTGACCGTCTGGGGCTACTGAAAATTTACAGGATCTTGTTTGAATTTTTTAAATTGATCTGCAATCTGAGGTAGATCATCATGGCATAGTCTCCCTGACGCATCTACTCATATCTTATCTGCTGATGCCATAAATATCTTGTAGTCAGATTCCTTTGTTTCTCACCGTTTTTCTAATATCAGAATACTTGATTTGACTCATGCACCATAGTAACGGAAGGCATCTTGTGGTAGACTAACAACTCACATAAGCTTGTAATGATCGAGTATCCGCTCTCTCACATATTGCAAACTTGAATTGGTAAGTATCCCATCAGGCAGAACAATGGCCGTCTTCCCTTCCGGTTTGAGAAACTGTCGTATCCTTTCTAAAAAAAGGATCTCTGTTTTTTGGGAATTTCTAACACGTCATCATTTTTTCCCAAGCTCAAAGCTTTCCAAGTAGTCAGATTCTGTTTTTTTGATCACCGCACCAAATGGTGGGTTAGTGAAAATATAGTCAAAGTTGTCTGCCTTAAACTCACGATTTAGCTTCCACATTTCACTGATTGGCTCTAACCCATCATGACTAATGACGTTGGTATGACCATCATCATGCAATATCATATTCATCTTGGCAACTCTGGCGATAGATTCTGATATCTCTATCCCGAACAATCATTTTTCAGCAAAATCATGCCGGTATCTATAGTATTCGGTACTTTCTTTATCAAAATATTCTTCTGCTTTTTCTCTCATAACATCAAGGGCCTTGAGCAGGAATCACCCACTCCCGCAACTAGTGTCGAGTACTTTGTCTGTATTCTTGATCTCGTCGGCAAAGAGATCAAGACAAAATATTGTTGCTGGATTTGGTGTAAAATACTGCCCAAAATCTCCTTTGAAAAAGTTTCATAAAAATTTCTGGAATGCCTCACCCTTTACATCAAGATCTGTTTTGTTGAAGTTAAGGTTTTGAAGATGTTCAACTACCGCAGCTAGTTCTTTATCATCAAGCTTAATTTTTTCTGAAAATACTTGCTGATCCTTTTTTCTTTCCTCTTCATAGATAGAATCTATTCTTATCTGGAGCTTACTCGTTGATTCGTTTCTTTTTCTTTGAAATTCGTATGGGTCTCATCTTTTTCTCAATTTTTTTTCATCTGCTATTTTGATGAAAATTATTTTTGCAACTTCACCAAAAGCTTCTGCTGGATTTCTTTTCCCTCACCTTCGGATTGTCTGGTGCGCTTTGGAGAGAGCTGTTTCCAGATTCTCCATTGTTACAGCTTCCAAGTCTACAAGTCATCATTTCGTGTATTTCCGTGTCTCAGGATTTCCGTATTTGACAGGGATAGAATAGAAAGCATCATCTAGTTTGGTGTCTTTTGATTCTTCGAAAAACCTCATTGTTGTACCTGCAATGGTTCCATAATATTGTGCTTTTAGTACTCTTCCATTTCCAATTCACTGCTTTACAGCTTGCTCAAATTCGTTATCTGATATGTCTGATTTTTTAAATTCAATGACAAAATATCTTTCGTCGCTGTCTGGCTCATAAATAACAAGATCAGCAAGCTGATTAGGAACCCTTTTAGGCATCTCCACCTCCAGTCAGATGTTTTTCATATCATACTGATACTTGGTTGCCAGTTCTGCAACATAAATTGCTCTTACTTGCTCCTCTGGATCGCTTAATTTGTACGACTTATCTCCGTTCCTCAGTCAGAGGTAAGAAATACGAATCTTTTCCTCATCAATTGAAATATTTCATCTATCTACCAAGGGTTGAAGTTTCGAAATAAGGATTTGAATTTCTTCTGTCATAGACTTTTAGCATGGAGTAAATTAGAATGAGACTATAGATAACAACAACCATCGCAAGGCACTTCTCATTAACTTCATCAATTTTTTCTCCCTATCTTTGCAATGCACGGCCACTAGTGTGCCGTCTTTTTATTCTTATACATCATTACCATGAAGCTACTCACGAAAGCTCTTTTACTCCAGTTCGAGAGAGTATGATCGCAAGAAAACGAAAAAGACCCCCTTGTGGTTGCTAAGTTCTTCCACGTTCTAAGTCATTGGACGTGGTATGCAACTGAGTTTGATCCAGAGGATGGTATTTTCTTTTGATTTGTCGATGGTGATTTCCCTGAACGAGGCAGTTTTAGTTTACATGAGTTTAATCAAGTGAGTGTGATGTGATTCTGAATCGAAAGAGACAGACACTTCGAGCCTTGCAAATTCAGCGAGCTGAAACTTAGTTCTTGATGGAGGCAATAGCTTAGACTAGCCCTTCACCGAACAGGAGTTTCAGCTCCTGTTTGTCACTCACTGAGTGGCCCCAATACGATATTCAACTCACACGAAACAGCCTACTCCCCCAACATCTCTTGGTCTTCCTCTAGATTCTTTCTCTCTGACTTTCTTCTCTTCTGTATCTGCTTGAGATCCTCTTGCGGTGGGAGCTCTTCTGGAATAATTCACCTTTCCAACAAGGTCTTCCTTGTTGCTTTTGCATTATGGACCAGCTCCTCTTCTAGTGAGCTTTTTCCTTCAATATTTTTTTCTTGAATATTGTGGTCAGTCATAGCGTAGATGAAATCTTTTGCCTTTAGCTCAACTTCGCTATCGAAGTCAGCAAGTGCTCTACGACTGGGGATTCACCTATGTTCTTTGAGTTCACGAGCAGATCTTTGGTAAAGCGCTTGAATCTTCTTGTTTTTGAATGTAGCAAACTCTCTGGGTTCAGAAATCCCTCTTTGATAAATCGTCTCCTCAATTTTATCTTCTGTCTCCTTAAGTTTTTGTCTCGCGACTAACCTCTTGTTTTCCTTTACTCTTTGTTGATACAGTTCTTGTCTTCTCGTTTGTGTCGCAAAATATCTCTGCGCTTGAGCAACTTCTTCTTTTCTGGGATCACCGTTCTGTGCTATGAGGTAACAAGCGTATCTCGTAAGAAGAAAATCTTCTTTAGGTCTCCCTCACTGAGGTCATGAGGTTTTTACCGGCGCCGGTAAAAAGTGCTCACTTGCTATACCACCTCACTTCTCACAGGACAATCTTGCTCTTTCTATTGTGTCTCAAAACTTCTGTCGAGTTTTATATCACATGACTACCATAAGTTCTCTTCCTAACCAGAACTCAACACCTTCCTCTGTATGCTTTATTTCTTCAAAAAGAGTGAAGAGATGTTCTTTTATTTCCATTATACACGATACCTACAAACTAAAAACCACTCAATGAGTGTATTAGTGTCTAGCACATCCATCACAAATCCATGTATGTGAGAATGACCTTTTCAACGCTCTCTCTATACGTTCTAATGTATTCATTGAAAATGGTTGATAAACACCTCTACAAACTAGTAATCACATAACCATTCACAAGGTGAATCGCATGTACACAAGTTTATACACAGAAGCAACAACACAGAGTTCTCCCAATATAAAAACTAAGTTTAGATAGATCTAGAAACTTGTATCGTACGAAACAAAACAATCATTTTTACGTACCTTAACCCAAATAGAGTATCATAACCCTAACCCAACAAAGATGACGATACAGCAGGCAGTAACAAATTTCAAACAACTTATACACAACGCCGTAGCACAAGGCGGCTCAAAAGCAAAGACAGCAGCGATACGATCTTCTTGGCCTATTCTCAATATCCACGAGGCAGTGAAGCACCAAATGATTTCGGAAGGAATAAATGCTAGCCAGATACACCCAGCACTTGGACAACGCGCTCCTGAACTGAAACTCGCAGGAGTGCTCAAAAAAAAAGATCAGGATATTTGTATCGTACCAAACATGAATCCAACCCCAGAGATCATGACCGACGGACTACTCCTAGACCAGGAAGATCCCTATGGGTACGATTACACTGAGCGGACCATTTCTATCAATGTTCGGAGCCAGATTAGTAGTATTCAGAAGAACTTTGACACCCTGTATGAAAGGACTGCCTCAGAAGCGCAAAACCTCCACGACAGGTGTAATCGTATGGTTCTAGGAGAGGTATATATGATTGCAGTACCTGAATATGATGACAAAGAATTTGACAACAACCACTGTATTTTCAAGGGTGTGCGCACCGATATGGTGGAGAAATACATAAAATCATTTCATGCGGTCAACAGCAGAGATGATGAAGACGGGCAGCTCTACAAATATGAATCAGTGTGCTTACTCATCGTTGACTTCCGACAAGACCCTCCCAAGATATATCATAGCACACAAGAGCTAATAAACGACGGCTACTTACCCGCAAACACAACAGTCTCCTACGAAGGTCTAGACTGGGCTAACTTCTCTAGAAAGCTACTTGATGCTTACGAAGAACGTTTCCCTAACGAACCGGAGAACAAAGGAGGTGGGTGTGCTCCAACATTATTCAACTTCCTCATACTCTAAGTAGTAATCCGCAGGAATATCTAATTCCAAGCCATATTTTTTGATCAGAAACTCATTCACTTCCTTCTGAGATGTGCAGGTGTTGAGGAAAGAGACCTCATTTGCCGCTAAGAATGGTATAGAAAACTTCTGTATGAAGTTTTTTTGGTAGCAGGGGTATCCACCTTGGATTGACACACTTGTCTTGCTTACATAGTAATGCATCAGGTAAGAATTGAGGATCTTTTCTACAGCCTGAATATTCTCCACCTTAGTAATCGGTTCCTGGTCGAACAGACCACCGCTTGGTTCCTGGAAGAAAAGCCCGTAGCCGTTACAAAACAAAGCCTCCTCGTCGTCTACGGTAGTAAAACGTGGATAGCGGCTGAATGTGGGAGTCAGAATCTTCTTTCCAGTACGGGTCAAGCCTTGTGACCTCCCATAGATGTAGAATGGGTCTATACTCTGGCCCTTCTTTTCTCTTTTCTTTAATTCCTCTCTGACCACACGAAAATATGCTAGAGTCTTGGGATACAGTCGCTCCATATCGCTTTCCTCAAGAGGAACACCCTTCCCCTTGACGATTCTATAAGGGAAAACAATTCTCCTCTGGTTTTGAGCAAAGTCACTACTTTTTTTGAAGTCTGATATCTTGAAAATCGCACGAGTAGAGTCCTTCTCTATGTGATACTCTACTCCATCAAAATCTTTGACATAACAGCCCTCCTCTTCTCTGCTACCGTCGATGAAAAAGAGTTGGTCTTTGAGAGTTGCTATTCCTACATAAATCTTGAAGAGCCTTGAAAGCGGAGTTCCCACATTCTCAATAGCATGGATTACCTTTCTCTCTTCCGACTTGAGAAGTCTCCATTTTTTTGTCGATAAAGCGCTGAGTGGATTCGGAGAAGTATCTACATTCTTCAAGAAACCCTCTGGTTTATATTTACCATTTATCCTATCAAAAAGGATCTCTCTGTTATTCTTTTTGTTTATGAATGTCAGTGTAGTATAGGTTTGGGCATCGAAAACCTTGTGATGACTAAAATCAATAATCTTATAGATGCATTCTTGCTGTTGAAAAAATACACGAAGAGACTCTCCAGCTAATGAGGTGAAGTAATTATTCGGTGTAATATAACCAAGCCTCCCTGTCTCTTTCAAAAGACGATAACCTAACTCGAAAAATGCGAAGTACATGTTGAATGTGCCAACCTTAATTGTCTTCCAGTTATGAATGAGATACTCCCTGTTCTCATCGTCTAGGTCCTGATATTTTACATACGGTGGGTTACCTACCACAACATCGAACTCCCTCTCCCAGACGTGCCTAAGCGAATCAATATGCAATAGATTGAAGTCCTCCTCTCGCAGCACCTCGCCATTTTCCAAAGCATAAATCGACAACAACAATTTTGCCCGTCTTATATTATACTCAAGAATATCTGCACCAAAAACATTCTCTGAAACAATCTCCAATATTGTCTTCTGATACTTTTTTTGGAAGTACCTCACTAGTCCCAATAGAAACGCTCCACAACCACAACTTAAGTCTGCACACAAATCGTCTTCCGATGGCCCTACCTCATCAATTATATGGTCCACAATATAGTCAGGTGTAAAGAAAGCACCGTTGAGCTTTCGATCCTCTTTGGGAATAAGCAACTCCAAAGTGTGTTCAAGGTCTTTGATTGTCTCTATTCCTAGCTTATCAAGCTCATGACTTTCAATACTCTCATCATGACCGCTCTGGTCCAAATAGGAGCTCAAAAAGTGAGAGTCCTCAGCACTGATGCCTCGCCGCTGGAGATAGTGCCGTATAATTCCACTCTCAAGACCATTGATAGAGTGCTTTCCTATGATTTTCTTTATGCTACTGGTATTCACTATGTGTGATTATTTAATCACCAAAAGTACTACTAATTGCCAGGAGGAACAAAATGTTTTTTACCGATAGAGCTTTTTAAACAAATTGTCCCTCAGTGACGAAGTTGGTATCGACAGCAAGCGGAAAAGTGAGAAGTGCAGAAACCAAGGTACTATAAGGATATTTGTTGAAGGAGGTTAAAAAGCCCCCTGTTAACATAGTAGTTTTCTCTTCCATTCTTGATTTTTTGAAGGATTCCTATTGAGATAAGCTCCTCCAAGTACTTTGTTGCCGTTATACGGCTACATCAAACATCTCCCATTACAAAATGGATTTTAGTGTATGGGTGCTTGAAAATATTGTTGAGCAGATCCTGGCTATACACCTTTGGCAGCTTTTCTCTTATTTCATGCTTTTGGCTCAGCATAAGACTTTTAATGTATTTGATGAGTGTAGTAGTATGAACTGATGTTTCTTCTATCATTTCTAACATCCAGATCACTCGCTCCTCCCACACACCTTGATCACGAGTTGCTTGAAGAAGCCTATAATATTCCGACTTGTTTCTATTAATACTCCTGCTCAGATACAAGATAGGGCTATCCAGAAGACCTTCTTTTACAAGATAGAGAACGTTAATAATACGCCCTACTCTGCCATTAGCATCATAAAAAGGATGTATACTTTCAAAGTTATGATGGATCAACGCCATAGAGATGAGAGGGTCGAGTCAATGATTGATATTCATTCCTTGTTCCAGCTCCTTCATGAGAAATAGTATCTCTTCGTATGATTGAGGTGGGATATAGACCGTTTCTCCTGTTATATCATTCTTGAGCTCTGTTCACGGCTGTTTTCTTATTCCTGAATCATTTTCCTCTATGATAGACTGTATCGCAATGATGTCATTAGTCGCTATGATACTCCCCTTTTTGATATGTTCATATCAGTACCAAAGAGCATCTGAATAGTTGTACACTTCTTTTGCTGGTTGGCTAACAAACCTCTTTTTCTGAGCATTGCTTTGGTATAGTTCGTCCTGTGTAGTGATAATATTTTCAATCTCAGAGCTTTCTTTTGCTTCCTGTAAGGCTAACGTAGAAATCAAAATTGTATCATTGGGGATAGTCTGAGAAACTCACTTAAGTTCCCCTAGTGCTCTATGTGTTTTTGCTAACTGCTTAAGCACAGGCACTGTTTCAAAGCTATAGTTCTTTACAATTTCACTGAATGAGAGCATGGCTCTATATACATAGAGAAAGTTAAATACTATACACATAGTAACGATATGCATAGAAAACGCAATAAATTATACATAAGGATACATTACTCAGTTTTTTGTGAGTGCATAAACTTCTCAAAACTCCTCTCCTCCGCTGACAATAATTCCTCACGAAGAAAAACCTTCCATTGTCATTGGATAAGCGCGTGCTCGAAACCATAAGCATCAAGTGCAGTCTTAAAGAAGCTATTGTCTTCCATTTTACGCAAAAAGACATTTTTAAGTTCAGCGTGTTGATTAGAAGCAAGATCAGCGAGAGCTTTCTCTACCAAGAGCTGTAAGTGATTGTGGAAAAGCTTTTCATGCTCTTCTTTGGAAATAGATTGATCCTGTTCTTTTTTCTTCTTTATTTCCTTTTTCTGTCACTCCTCTATTTGGTCAGCGTAGAACTCTTTTTCCAATGCCTTGATAATAAAACCTTCAGGGTTAGGGACCGCTGACTTCTTGAAGTAGTTTTCACAAAACTTGATAGTTTGTGTAACGTACGTTTCATCATACCTACTAGCTATATGATTAATGACAGACTGAGAGAACTTATACCTTTTTAAGCTTTTTAACCACACAGGAACCTCAGCAGCAGGAGTACTACTCTTCTCAAAGAGTCCTTCATGAGAAGCATCGGGTACTGACTTTTCCTCACCTCAAGAGTTTCTCTTGTTGGATGTGATATAGAAAGTTATTTTCTGAACCTTTTTTGTGCCTGGCTTTTTCGATTCTTTAAATGTAAAAGTGATATCAGTATGCTCCGACAAATCTTTTTGAGCTTGTAGAATAATTCTTTTCTTGAAGTTATAGTAGCGGTTACTGTACTTTGCTTCGACTCATAGTATCTCCTTCAGATCAGTTATATCGAATGTTCTTTTCCCTATTCACTCGAACGCCTTTAGTAACTCATACATACGAATAGAATTACTACTACTAATATTGAGCACATGTTTCATATCGTACATGAGGAATCTGTTTTTCAGTTGCAGGAGGTATGGCTTTAGGTCAGGATGAAACGTTGCCTCTATGACTCCTGTTCCATCTATATTGTATTTGAAGCTATTAACCAAAGACGTCTTAAACAACTTTTTCTCTCATCACTCCTCTATTGGTATTTTGATGATCTTTTTTATAAGACTATCTGTTGTTCTTTCTAATTCCTTGTAGATATTCTTGTTCTTAATATTAAATGTCTTAATGAACTCCTGAATAGGAATTCTATAAAGAGCAAAATCTTCATCATCATGCGAGATCTGTGAAAGCATCAACGTGAAAAGCCTTATCTCTAAGACCGTAAAGTCAAACCTAGCGTTTACTAATTGATTACTCTTCTTCACAATTGCCTTCTTCTTAGCCATCACCATAAACAACACACTAAAACTACAGACGCTTTATAATGTAGCTTTCAAAAAAAACAAGCTCGCACCACCTGTTTCCGGCGTTAATCCCAATTCCCACACCCTGAATTTGGTGCTTTTGGGGTAGGAAAATGTAGTTATCCACCCTAAATTTGGTGCTTTATGCCCTATAAATGGTGCTTTTGGATCCGGAAAGCCTGAACAATAAAGGCCAAACTCGTCACATAAGTAACATAAGTTTTCTAATAATAATACAACAATAAGAGAGAGTCTAATGGTTAACTTTTGTGTTGTTGTCATTTCAAGAAACTTGTTTTAAAGACTTAATAAAGGGCTATTTACCTTTTAGGCAGTAGAACACTGCCTTTCCCAACCACATTCGCGCGAAAACGCCAATTTCAGGGCGTTTTTTAATCATTAATTAACCTCATAGCTGGATGACATTAAATCCAATGAGAATTGAGGTTATAATTGTAACGGCAAGTATCGCGAAGAAAAGCACCTGGTACGTACTTCTACTCACCTGAGTCTTAATGNNTATATAAACTTTGCCTTTCTTGTTCTAATTCACCTACTTTATTCTCACGAGAAGCAAGTTGCTGTTTGTAAAGTTCAACATAACCTGAGTACTCCTCTACTTTGGATGACAAAGTTGTTTTTTCTACTTTTAGTTCGCTGATTTCTTTCAAGAGCTTAATGTCTGGGTTTTCTTTTGGGGGCTCCTCTACTCTGCTTTTTTCTTTTGAAGATGTAGCTCTTTTTTGATTTCCTAGTGTTTTACCCATCGCTACACTCATTTCTTCGAGGTCCTCCTCTCTTATATAGCTGGCCTTCCCTTTAGAGTCAATTTTGACTACCAAATCAATTCAAAGCTTTTTTACCCACTTATAGAATGTTGGTGCAGAAGTAGATAATAATAATATGGCCTCATTGCTACGAATCATCAGAAATGAATAGAAATTAAACAACAACCTTTGGTTATCAGGAGAATAAAAGCGCTATGCATAGTGTTTTTTAACACACCAGACTATGTCGCAATTAAGGCACAATTAGCAACTTATTTGCTCTTTTTTGCCTCCCTTAATTAAGTATGCCTTATTAAGTCTGATAATTCAAGGCTTTTTGTTAATTAACACTTCATTCTCCCTTTATTAATGCTCACTCTTTCATTAAAAAGCTATTAATAGCGCCTTTCTCATCTATTTAATCTGTTAATTAAGTGTTTTCTGCATGGCTTGTTTGAGTAGTCGTGTACTGTGTAAAGTGTTTGTTGTTCTTTCTCTTTCTTAATTGTCACTTAATTGTGTCCTTTTTGTCTTAGGGTGGGGGGAGTAGAGGAGTGCTCCTGTCTCAAAAAATACTTTTAATGGCTAGTTTTAGTCTCCCCTCCGCAGAGTTAAGAAAGCTGCAAAGAGGGGAGTAGAGGAGTCTTAACTATTTCTCTTTTCTTTACAAGAACATTTGTTCTCCTTTTTTTTTGCTAGTGATTCGTTTATGGGAGAGTAAGGGTGGTGGTGTTCTGTAAAGATTATTTTCTATAGCAAAGCGGCTAAGAGGGGAGGCTATTAACCCTTTTTAAAGTAGGAATGAGATTGCTGCTTTTACGGCCAACATTTCTCTTTATTTACTCTTCTAAAAACCTGCTTAGATGGTTTCTACCTCTTTATTAAGGGCGTTACTCCACTTCTTGAAGAAGTAGCTTGTCGCACCTTTTAGCCCAGAGAAGAGGATAAAGTCACTTAGATCTTGATTCTTTATTCTTTCCATTACGGCCTTCATGACTTCTGGATAACTAAATACCGCTAAGACCCTATGTCCCTTTTCAATGCTATAGTTGCGGCAAAGAGAGGAGTCTCTGACTCCTTCTAGATGTTTTTGGAGTTGCGCGATTATTCTTTTGGTGTTCCTGTCGTTGTAAAGTTCAAAGGCAAATAGCCTAGTAACATCACCTTTCTGGAGGAGTAGAGTAGCATCTGCAATAAGGTATTCACGACCTATTTTAATTTTAGTCCTTGCTTGAAGATTCTTTCCTGTCCTATTGTTTCCAGTCTTGTCAAAGTATCTATCAAATTCGAGGACCTGGATGCCTTCTTGTTTCGCGGATAAGTCGCAGGCGATATGGCAATCTATTGTATATTTTCTATGGAAGTAGTCTTGAGTAAACATTACGGTCCTCCCCTTAGGTATCCTTACTTCTTGTCCTTCCATTATATTACTTTCCAGAAGTAACTTCAGACCTTTAGGTTTTAGGTAATAGAAGTTTTCTAGGCGTCCTTTTGATGGCACAAAGGCAAACTTCATCTCACCAATGAACGCCCTTTTACTCTCCTTTAGTGGCTTCAACATCACGGAAAGATTGCTCTTACGCTGTGAGATGCGAAGAGTGATCATTTGCGAGGTTGTTAAAAACTTGTACCTAGCTAATGCTTTCAGGATTGAAGTTTGTCCAGGGGAGAGTACTGTAACCATTTTATTATTTGTTAGAGGTCAAATTTCGGCTTGTTTACTTCGGTCTCATCAGGTGGAGCTTCATTCACTGTTTTTCTGTAGTACTTACTAATCATTCTTTTGTTTAGCTCTTTCTCCTCTCTAGATGAAAGTGAAAGAGAACTGTCAACCAGAAGAGCGTCGGATACTTTAAATACTTGTCCTTTGCTATAGCTGGTTTTTACGTAGAAATGGTAGTTTCGTAGTTTCTGAAACACAGAGATATCTGTTCCTGTTATGCTACTCATCTTTTTTATGGTCTGTATGCTATCGTTTTTTCCAACGAGCTTAACCGAAGTGTTTCCGAGTACGACACTTTCAATTTCTCCTAATCTATCTACTGACTGATTAGCCATGATGATATGGAGCCCATATTTCCTAGTCTGTTCCAGGATGTCTTTGATGGAAGGTGATATGAAGTTTTGGCATTCATCCACGAAAAGAAATGTCGGTTTTCTGAATTCTCCTCTCATTGTTACCTGGCTTTTAATCATAGATATGAGAAAACGACCATAAGCTTGAGAGGCATCAGGTCCAAAAAGGCGTTGACTAAGATTAAAGACAACTATTTTACCAGAGTTTATTGCTCTGCCTATATTGATTGTGCTTTTACCAATTGTTGCATTGTAGAATGCAGGATAATTGAGAAAAGATTGGAGCTTTGTGAAGATGCTAGTTTTCGTCTTGGCATAATGCTTATCACGAAAATTCGCGAATATCATCCTGTGAGCATTATTAGGGAGTTTTAAGCCTTCGTTAATAAGTGCTGGGTCGTCTTGCATGAGCCTTATGAGGTCCAAGAGTGTAGACCCTTTCCTTGTGAGTAGCAAAGAAAGGCAGGGGATTAGTAATGCGCTCATATTGACTGACATATCAACACCTACAGCTTCTTCTATTGCCTTCGCCAAATTCTGTGCGTAAGTCACGACAGCGCGAGGGTTAGAGGAATTAATTTCTAATGGGTTTATTACGGGCGAGTATTCAGGTTTGAGCTCCGGCTCAAAGTAAATGAATCTATCGCTGTTTATGTGCGTTTTAAGTTTTTTAACCTGTTGTGAAAGGTCTCCATGAGGGTCGATTAATACAAGTGAATACTTTCCTTGCTTACCTTTCCCTTTGTGGCTTTTCTTTATCAAGTTATAGAAGAGGAGTCTCATAAGTTCACTCTTGCCTGAGCCCGTTGCTCCGCTGATATAGCAGTGTCTCATGAGTTCTCCTACGGGTATACGATTTCTAAGCCTATGTAAAAAAAAACCAATGCCGTCCCCGTTCGAATCCCGAGTGGCTTCCAAAAGAACTTGTACAAAACATTCAGGAGTACTCTCCAGGCCCAAGCGAAACTCTGTGAGATAATCCGATGAAGGAATTCTCAAAAATTGGAATATGGGGTAAATTTTGTACTTTTCTTCTTGTATCTCTTTGAAGAGTAGCGTGAACTCATGATAGGTAAATGCACGTTTACGAAGTAAAACCTTACGGTAGTGGGGAACGTTATTTCTTTGTGCTTTGTATATAAAGGTATCCATCTTTGAAACCCATAGGTCTGCAAGCTTAATGACATCTTCCGTGTCATGCGATGTCACTTGTCCTAGCTCAAAGTATTGAGACTGGCCAAATAGTTCGGAAAATTCACTTTCTGTAATAACAGCACTGGGGTTAAAATTTCCAGGAAGATTCATTTTTTAGTGAATAGTTTGACACAAAATTAAAGTTCTTTTTTTTGTTTCGTACGAAACATATATTTTTTTCTATACTTGTATCAAGAACGAATGTTCTCAAAAAGTAGTTCCCTATGGACAATCAATATTATGTTGTACATGAAGGTGTGATTGGAAAAATGAGAAGCGTGAGTCTAGACGGTCTCCCTGAGTCAATACGTCTGCATCTTACTACTTGGATCAAAAGAACAGAAGACTCTTTTTCCCGATCGAGTAAGGGTTTGAGTGTGGACAGCGACACCTATAAAGGAAACACTAAGAGCCTAAATGCACTTTACCAGTTATTCCAAGTAGCCGTGGCTAACCTTAGACATAACTATAAGGTTATTCAAAATATTGGAAATTACTCATCTAAAGAGAAGGAGAGTAACCCTTTCTACCTCCCAGCCAAAAAGAATCTTAAGTCCCAACTCTTTTCACAGTGTAACAACGAGGCTCTAAAATTTGACCCTGAGAATGTTTTAAAAGTAAAAATGCTTTCCCAAAAGCTTGATCAAAATGAGCTTCTAGATGAACTCTGGGCAAAGGTAAATCGTGAGCATTTTAACAAAACGTGGGAAGACGTAAGAAAAAGAGAAAGGGATGTTAAAAAAATGGAAGAGGAGTGGGGTATTATGAGGAAGCAGCATCAATCTTTTCAGATTGACAATAATGAGCTGAGAGAGGAGCTCGGCAGACTTCGTAGGGAGAATCAGGGTTTGAGAGATCGGAATAGTCAACTCATTAGGGAAGGGAAACAACAATCCGAAGAAAGTGGGGAAAAGTATAAAGCTAACTTTAAGGAGTTAGAGGATAGTTATGAGCAGTTGATTAAAGCTTTAAAAGATACTGCCACAAGGAAAGAAGAAGCTTTATTGCAACAGGTCCGTCTTACTGAGCTCAAGGCTAGCAGGATGGAAGAGGAGTATGCTATCCTTTTTACTCAAAAGTATCGAGAAGAGATAGAGAGACGGGCAAAGGAGATTGCAGCAGAGTATATCAAACAAGAATTCCCTTTTAAATAGGGCATACAACGATCTGCGAAGAATAAAAAATATCTTTATGAATACCAATACAAGACTATTCTACCACCTGCAACTGAAAGAGCAGGAGTTAGAGAAGAAGGCGAGGGAAATAGACTTGGATAACCATGAGTTGGTGACTAGAGAAAGAGAGGTCTCCCTTAGCCAGAGAGAGCAAGAATCCATGATGAAAATCTTTCGCGAGAAGATGGATAACACTCTTTTGCTTTTTCAAACAAAGCTAGAGAATGTTACGGCCTTGTTGCAACTGAAAGAGGAGGGTTGGAGTCAAAAACTTAGTTATAAGGAGCACGAAGGGACTGTAAAAGACATGCTTCATCAAAATGAAGTAGACAACTTACAACATGAGGGTCGCGTAAAAGACTGGCTTCACGAGGAAGAGGTAGACCGCCTTCAGCATACTATGGAGATTAGTGAATTAACTCATAAGAACGAAAGAACTTTAGATAGTATTAGTCACCATAGAGAGCTGTTCGATCTGGATCAAACTATTGCAGATAAAATGCAAGAGATACATCTGATGCAGCGACAAATCCAGTCTCTGGATCATAGAATAGTCTTGCAAGACGGACAGATGTCCATCCTCAAAGAGCAAAGTGTTTTAGAGAGCAAAAAGGGACAATTAAAGGATGAGCAGGTAAGGCTTTCTGGTAGAGAGATGGGGCTGTTAGAAAACATGAACCGCTACAGAGAAGAGTACTGGAAAAAGAAGGATGACCTCCTTTCTCACGAGTATGACCTACGAGATGACTCTCTTCAAAGCAAAGAGACTGTCTTGGATATCCGTGAGAGTGTTCTTGAGTTACGAAGAGAAAGAGAGAGCATGGATTTAGGAAATGAGTGGGACAGACTTGAGAGAAAGGAGTCTATGATTGATATAAACAAAATCAGAAGCCAAATAGAAGTAGAGAAAGAGTATCTAGAAGCAAACAAGCGTTTGTATCGACAGAGTTACGGTTTCGAGGACCGGAGGAGGCGTTTTCTTGATGATTACTATACAAAAAAACAGGATGCAGAAGTACTTGAAATAAGAGAGAGGAGTGCTACCTCTCGTCTTAAAAGCATTAATAATGAAGTTCTTTCCTTGGAAAGGGAGCTCTCAAATTTACAGCGAGAGAAGGAGCAAGCGGCTGAAGCCGATAATAATGCTGAGAGGCTGCTTCTGGAAAAGAAGAAAAAGCTCGGTCTGTAGGACTGAATAATTAAATTCTGATTTGAGATATGCCATCTGTTCTGTAGAAAGTATAAACACATTATTTGTAATAAAAGGCTACTCTTTTATCTCTATTAGTATACCAGATGTCTATATGAAAAAAGTCAAGGAACCTTCAGGATAAGAAAGACGTTATCGTGAGGAGATTAGAATCAATTGAGCGCTTAGTAAAGATGACTCAACAAGAAACAGAGGTGATCGACTTTTTTGCTAATTCAGATATGGTAAAGCCAGATTCATATCGAGAAGAAAAGCAACGTAAGGTTGTGATAATTAGTAGCAATATTGAGCAAATAAGGCTAGAACTTCAGAATGAATTAGATGAGTATCACAGTCTGCTACATGACTATGTTCATGAGTATGGTATAGCAGTGGAAGATAAACAGAAGCGTTTCAGAAAAAAACATTAATCGTTAACCATCACAATAATTAAAGAATGGCACTTGATTCTTTTGCTTCAGATCAATTACAGAACAGTACAGAATTCATTGTTTATGACTCAATGGATAGGCAAATTTATTTTAGCACTCGACTTCGAGAAGTAATCGAAGTTGTGTCTCGGTATCCGCCAGATCAATTTTATATTGCTGTGCATAACAGGAGTAGTGCAATTACCGACATCCAAGCTGTTGTGCGAAGCCAGTTAGATAGAGTCTTTGGTATGGATACGTATGGCACAATCGACATTGTTTGATGTGAAAGAAGAGGGGGTGGCTGAGCTTATAGAACCTTGCTAAGGTCATGTTCATTATTGGGATCTACCCTTTCTGAAGTATCAGCCTCTTTTATGGGTTCTAATCGATACCTTTCTGGCATGCCTACCCCTCTTTCATCTGGCTGGTCTCGAATAACTAATGCAAATGTTTTTCATTGATCGGTAGTGACTGTTTGGATTATACTCATTTTCTTGGTAGAGATCTAAAAGAGTAGCATAAATATATCCGATTAGAATAACTACTGAAAAAAGTAGGAAAAATTAACTATCAAGTAAGTAGGCTTCATTTTCTCTTTTGTTAATACACTGAGTCAATAAGGGAATATATGAAAAAAATAATTTTTATCGAAGGTGTTGACGGCTCTGGTAAAACAACATTATCGGCGGGACTCAGTAATCTATTGTCCGCAAAGTACAAGCAAGATGTTCAGCTTTTGAACAAGTACTCACCACGTTATTATGGCGATTTATTTGAGATAGATCGGAAGAATGGGATTCAGTGTTCTCCCCTAGCAAAACTTAGCTATAGAGTTGCTAGATTGAGCTTGGCACTAGATCATGAAGTGAGGTCGATGAACAAAACGGCTATCTTTGACAGAGGACCAGTAAATACAATTCTTGACTCAATGGAGGATGGCATTCCCCGCGATTTACTGTCCATTTTCTTAAAAGACATGTTTGTAGGAGTAGAGGAGTATGGTATACAAATGATTTTACTTCGACCACCTTTAGAGACAGTGTTTCAGAGGCTCTCGACCAGAAAGGAACTGGCTCATAAAGAGAAAAGTAGTGCCTATATTACTGGCTATTATGAGAAATCTTTCAAAGTGTTCAAAGAAATTGATTTTACTAGTAACAAGATGGTGATAGACACAGAAAAGTTGACCATTGGGCAATGCCTCCAAGAGATTGAGAGAGTGGTGTGCTCTGGTTGCATTTAATTCTTTCTTTTTTGTAACTCCTGACTTGCTCTATTAAATTAAATGTTTGGATAAGCTTTGCTTCAACCTTCATCCATGAAATTATGGCTAAAGAAAGAAAATAATGTGATCATTAATCTAGAGTCTAAACGAAGCTTTCTTTTTAACGTACCAGATTGGTTCAGGGTATAAGTTCAAGAGTTTCTCATAGTAATCGGCTCTAATCTGTATACAGCAACCAGAAATGAAAGGGTGTTCATTTCCATTGCTAATACTCCCAGTATACTTCTCTTTCCACGTTTTGAATATTACGATTTTCTCACCTTTCTCATTTTTAGAACATAATCCATTGTGTAATGAGTTATCTATTTTTAATGACAGTGAACTTAGGACGAAAGGAGAAAGGAAGACAAGTGTAGCCTGCTCAAAGAAATCTGTCACTTTGAGATAGGATACAATTTGATCCTTTATTACAGGGTTTTTCGTAGCAAACCCTCTTTCAGTCATGGGTGTCAATGAGTATAAGAAAGTCTCCTTGTCAGGTTTACATTCTCCAGACCAATAACAAGTTATAGTAGAGTAACATTCCTTTTCTCTATACTTCTCTCCAGTTATTTGTTCTTCAATTGATGCTATAGTGATCCATTTGTTTGTAAAAGCAGATTCAATAGCGTTTACAACGCTAAAATCCTCTTCAAATGATGAGAGGTTAGGCACTTCTTTTGGTCTTGGTGCGTGAGAGGATACCATTAGTGATGTTTCCGTCGAAAGAAAATGAAATCCAGAAAAGAAAGGTTCGCAATATAAATCAGCGACTCTCCAAAGTTCATCGTAAAATTTTCTATTTACGATGCTATAGATTGCATCGGCATTAGGTACAAGATATGGCATCACTTTAGCCACTCTATCGTAGTAGTGATCGCCGTATTCTTCAATTATTTCATCTCTTTTATACCTAAATGCATTTGTCACTCCTTTCTCAGAAATTCCTACTTTTCTCAGTAGTGTATATTTTGGATTGTAGTGAGACAAAAAAACATGATCTATCGGGTCCGCAGGATATTCAATTACATTTGGTGCATTTTCTTTTTTTAGTTTCCCATCAAGAAGGTCATAAATGATTCTGTCTTCCAAAAAATATCCAGTTGGATACATATTAATAAGAGTTCCAAGAAGAGAGTCGGGAAGTTCTGATAGATCAAAATTTTCAAGCATAATTTGCAAAAGGAATGCTCTGTGAATTGGAAGAAGAAAGGCATTATTCTTAAAAGCCCATTCTATTGGCTTGAGCAAAGACTCCTTTTTATAAATTGAAAAAAATATCAATCCATAAATAACACTTTGTGTTTTTATTGTAGTAAGAGTTTTAAACCTGGAAATTAGAAGTGCAACTACCAATTCGGATTGACTGAATGACAAAAGACCTGTATACAGAGACTCTTTCACTTCAATTATTGCAGTGTCAGGAAGACGCTTTGTTACAATTTTTTTTATCAAGAATAACAAAGGCTGTACTATTGACTCCTTTGCGCCTATGTTTGCGAGTGAAGTAATAAGATTCTTTGCTATAGATTGAGTTCTGCCATCACTTACATAAATTCCAACAATCTCATTGAGATATGAAATCGTTTTCTCTTGATTAAAATCATATGCTTCTTGTAGATATTCTTCCTCATGTAATCCTTGAAACCATCCATCAGTAAAATACACGAAAAGCGTTACACGAAGGTATATCCAATCTTCAGTTCCATGCTCGAAAAGGTTTTCTAACCAGCGGTCCTTATCTTTATTACTTCTTGAAACATTTCTTGATGCTAGTGAACGGATTAGCTGTTTCCTCTCCTCAGTAGATAATGTAGTTAACAGTTTTTTTATGCGTTCAACTTGTTCTGAATTATAGTTTTCCTTTTCTAAGTATGCTAAAGCATCATGAAAGCTTTCTGTAGGAAAAGGTTCGACAATATCATTATCTGCTTCTGGGGGCGTAGTTAAAGATTCTTCTTTTTCTTCTTCTGCATTGATCTTTTCTGCCAGTTCAATTTCAAAAACTTCTTTATAACGTTCTACAATGCTTTTTGAAAACTTAGCATGCCTTTCAACTCCGGCAAGCTCTGGAAGTGTCTTGACCCAATTTAGATAAGTATCTTTAATAGATTGATCAATTTTATGTATTTTGTCTAATGCCAGGTGTAATATAGTCTCGCTAGAGGCTATAGGGATAGTTCTAACCAGTAAAAACCACGAGGTAGCGTCAAACATTTCGTCACAGTCTTTTAATAGGTCATATAGTTGTGTTTCTTGATGATAATTCGCAACCGGAGACTCTAAAGTTTCTGCTATTAAAAAGGATAGTCCTTCTTTTGGATATACTTTTACGAATTCATTGAACCATTCAATTGGATAACTTTGTGTTGATTTTCCATCAGTATGACTTGTGACAGTCATTGATAATTTATACAGCTCAAAAAACCATGTTGGACTCAGTGTGCCATATTGTTTCTGATAAGGAGTCGAAGGATATAGTAACTCACTCAGTGTGCGATCTTTTCTGTAACCATAAGCAGTAAGGTATTCTATTCCTTGTAGAAAAGCTTCTTCTGCTTCTTCTATGCGTTTGTTTCTTGTTAGTACCCTACAATAATTAAAAGCAATCGTCGTAAGGTCTGAGTAGACTCTTCTGGAGCCGAGAGGATCATAATAATCTTCATACTTCAGTAAAGCTTTATCTCCTGGAAGGTATTCTTGCGCAATTTCTAAGAATGCTTCTACAGTCAATGGGCCAGAGTAACTTCTTTGTATTGAGGTTGTGGTTTCTGTAACCTTTTCTAAAAGCTGTATGCAGATTGATTTACTTTTATCCGTTAAGCACAAATCTAAGCCTCTTCTGAAGGTATCACGGATAAATGCTATCTGTCCGAAGAGATCACAGGTACGGGGCGTTCCTTTGAAGGGGGCTAAATCTCTAACAAGATAGCTGAATGCCTCTTGAACTTCGTCGTCACTATAAGACTCGTTTTCTTTTATAGCGACCGTTTTCACCATGTATATTAGCCAATTAAAGAACCAGTTGCGATTGCTTAATTGGTCAATAACTTCATTGATGAGTTCATCACTTTTTTCTTCTTTACATTGCCTTATCCCCAAACGAAGTTGAAATAAGGTTTCTTTCCAATTTTCGCTATGATGAAAATGTTCTGTCTTTAATATCTTCTTTACTACTTCTAAAGGGTTTACAGGATTTTCGATTCTCCTTTCGAGATATTTTAGGTAGGAGGGAACATGATCTACCCATTCATCTCCAAAATGGTAGATCCACTTCTGAAACTCTTCTAATAAGGATTCATGAAAACTACTGTATTCCGGTTTTTCCGAGGTAGTCTGGTAGTAGTGTTCAAGTGTTTTATAGTCACCAATACTCAATGCCTTCACAATCGTATACATCCACTTTTCTTTAGGAATACTACCCTTATTAGGAACAAGAGACCACGGTATATCAGTCTCACCAGCATATGCCTCCTCAATTAAAATATTCTGAATATCAGATTGAGAGGCAAGTTGTTGGGTGTCGTATGATAAGAGAGAATACATTGCTTGTCTACCTTTTAAGTCTTTTACAGCAATTAGGTAATTGAGATAGCCAGCATGATTTTCAAGCTCCCATATTACTTTTGATAACTCATTGATTATGATTGCTTTTTGAAAGGTGCTACTTATTGCTAAACTCTTGGAGAGGAGTTTAAAGTTTGACGTTACCAAAGAAAAAGGCTGAGTATTGATTAACGATTTTGTAATAAAATCTTCGTTAATGAAATCTGATATTACAGCATAATCTTCTACTTCAAAATAGAGTTTTAGAAGATGTGCATAAGCTTTTTTGGACTCAAAGAAGTCCTTAGTTTCTAACCACTGAATAAGAGGACTGTACATTATTTTTTCTGTATCTGCTCCTTGTTCCTTTAGCTTCTCAACGATAAAGCGTTTAAAACTTTCGTGATAGATCATATATCCACCATACGGTGCTGCATACCTGAGAACAGGACGAAGCATAGCAATCTGATCATTGACAATATCTCCCCAACCCGTGATCTCTTTTAAATCTTGAGAAGAAAGAAAAAATGCAGCTCCGCATAGCGCATATGGAACACTCTTTCCTTCTTCTATTTGGGCGTATAAGTAGTTATAGTAGGCTTCTAAATTATATGTGTATTCTGGCAATGAAAATAACCATTGCAGAGTGTTTTTGCCTTGATGCTTAATTGCTTCATCAACTAAATACTTTGTATAAAGAGCATTACCCTGGCTCTTCTCATGAATCAAATGAGAAAGTGAGGTTTCTTCGTGCTGTACATCAGAGATTGCATGTTTCGTTAACAATGCTTGAACAAAAGCCTTAGAAATACGTGGAAGCTCAACTGATACAAAATCACTCAGAGATTCAAGTTCTTGGATTGGCTGGGAAACCACTAAAAGTTGTACATTTTTATTTGTTAAATCAAGAATAGCTAATGCTTTAAGAATAGAAGTTTCATCTTCAGTCAGTCCCCCTCTATTTCTCTGATACACTCTCCAGATATGGTCAATTCCATCAATTATTATGAGCGTTGGCCTGCTTATGTTTTTGAGTAAACGATTTAATTCATCAAAGTTGGACCCCCACCTCATCGTTTTGTAACCTCTTAATTCTTCATCAGTCATTACTAACTGATCAATTAGACTACCATACATTGCATTGACTGTAACTCTTCTTAATTGTAGAGGATCACCTAGTTCCGTGTAGCAATAGTGTTTGACAACTGTAGTTTCTTGGTGGTGTTTGCGATAGTGTTTTTCTAGATTGGAAATAAACCAAGATTTTCCAGCCCCTGGCTCAGCTTTTACTATTACCCCTTTCTGCGATTGAATTGCATTTAAAACTGCTTCAATGCGATCAGGTGTTTCCACCAACATTGCATACTCTACTGGAAAGTTTTGCTCAATAGCCCCATTTGTGAGAACTATCCCTACTTGCTTTGCTAGTTCAAGTACTGAAATGGGTTTATTTTGACGTGTTGATCTATAGTGGCGTGTGAGATTACAAAGTTTGTGTACGACATGATCGACAGAGAGATGATCATTTGGATATGTTCCTATCCCTATTTTTCTGACAGCGGAGAATAAAAGGCTCTCAAGCCCTGAAAACTCGCTTTGTAAAAGTGAAGACTTGGGATAGCCTATCTCAATAATTAAATCATTGAGAAATATCTCAAAATCATTTCTATTGATTGTAATAGCGGCTTTCCTTAATGCCTTCCAAGATGTAGGTATGCCCTTTTTTCTATCCCATAACTTATCTATCGACACCTTAAAACAGGTTGTGCCTGAAATAAGAGACAGGGATGGATCACAAGTGACAAGAACTTTGTTGACTTTATCATTGGGTTTAGGGTGATCCCAGGCGAGACACAACCTGAATTCACTACTAGATTGATGTAA
This sequence comes from Lewinella sp., assembly GCF_050633125.1. NCBI lineage: Bacteria > Pseudomonadati > Bacteroidota > Saprospiria > Saprospirales > Lewinellaceae > Lewinella > Lewinella sp. The sequence goes on along the minus strand of NZ_JBOEFX010000020.1, from coordinate 1,761 downwards.
ATGCACCCATGATCTATACAAGTCATGAAGTGCTAGGTCATATTGAGCAGATGATGAAATATCGCTTTTAGTGAATATATGGTTGCTTTGATTATTACTATACTTGACTTGAAAGTTTTGAAATTGCCCTGCGGTCTCTATAGAAATGTCATCAAATTTATCTTCCTGTCCTTTAGGTGTTTTCTTTTGATCAAAGAAAAATTTATTTTCATCCTTACCGTTTGCCAAAGCTTCAGCTACTAAATAAGCAGAAAGAATGTCTTGATAATAATAGCCTTGATGGGCTTGTTCTAAGGCCATATAGTAGAGTTTAGAAGTAAGTCACAATACCGGTGATTAGATTTTAGCAATCCATTTATAGATTAACAACCAAAGTTACAAAGAGCCAATATACTTAACAGGCAAGAGACACGTTATTGTTCATGGTGCTACAACAAATCCATAGCCTCCTTCAACCTATCCCTATCCCTCACGATACCCACATACTTTGAAGTCGTCTTGATCGAAGAGTGGTCCGCTAAGGTCTTGACCACATTAAGATCAACACCTTTTTCAATGGTCAGAGTGATGGAAGTGTACCTTGTCGTATACCAAGTGATATATCTATCGTCAGTGAAATTGATGCGCTTGGAGAGGTTTCTAAACGTTCGCCTCATGTTTGCTCTGTAGTTACGGAGTCTGGTGTGGATGCGTTCCGCACTATCATCATAACCATTGAGAACATCGAGGATGTACTTACCCCCCGTGTCGTATTCTCTAAGGATTCCCATCGCTTCTTTAGGTACGGGCTTTCCGCTAGCACTACCGACACCCGTTTTTGATCTTTTATACTTCCAGTACTGATTGTTGATATCTTCCCATTTGAGATGAGCAATGTCGATGAAGTTTACTCCAAATAACTTGTACCCCAACACCCAGTAGGCGAGATGTTTCTTTTGGGTAGGTGGAATATCAGCGGTGTGGTAGAAGTCTACGACCATTTCTTTTTCTTCCTCAGTCATATCCTTGATTCTATTCTTTTTGATCTTAGATGAAGACTTGGCGTGACGCTTATTGATATTATAGCCCCTTGGTGAGTACTGTGTCTTTATTGGGCACTCCTCTGGTTTGAGGAATCCGTTTTGCATCGCCTCACACAAGGCTGTCTTTAGTGTCTTGAGATAGTTCCATCCTTTGATTTCTCTCTCATCCAATTTCTTGAGGATAGTATTTAGCTCACGATCACCAAAGTCTTGCAATCGCATATCCCTGGTAAAGCACTTTTCCAAGAATGAGGTGAGTCCTTTAAAGTCGTTGGCATAAGCCACTTGATCATTCTCGAAGTAGTATTTTTCCAGTTCTCTAAGGTATGCGAACAGCTTTTTATATGTAGGTTCCTTCTGTTCTTCTGAACGGTTCAACTCTTTCACAAAGTGTTTGTAGTCCCATTCGTCCAGATAATCCGCAATTCTCCACGCTTTCTTTTCGTAGGCCTTCAGGAGTTCGTTTTTGCGCTCAGAGTGGAGAAAACAGTGATCTTCAAAGTCCCAGGATTCTTTTTTACAAGAGAATCCTTTCAGTCTTTTGCGTCTTACATTGCTTCCCCAGGTGACCATAAGGACGATTGGGTGGCTTCCATTCTTGAGCTTTACGGAGATGTCGAGTCTCAAATAGATGTTAATCATGGCAAAGAATCTTTAATCAGTAAAGAAATCTTCAGCCTTAAATTATTGATAATCAAAAAGTTATCAAGTACTTTTTTGCATGGCATGCAAGAGGTCA
>NZ_JBOEFX010000019.1:20519-37980 GCF_050633125.1 Lewinella sp. | reverse complement strand
CTTGAACGCTTTCTGACGCCCTGGGTAAAAGAGGTTTTGGCCAATGCCCAAAAAGAAAGTGAAGCGTTTGAGGCAGAGCAGACTCCTTTCCGCCAACGACTACCCATTATCTGGGCGGAAGTGCTGAATATTTTAAAGGGAGTCATTCCTTATGTCATAGTAGGTATTGCTATCGGTGGCTTAATGCACGGCTACATTCCGGAAGGCTTCTTTGAACAGTACATGAATAAAGAAAATCCTTTTGCGGTGCCTATTGCTACTATTCTTGCGGTACCCATGTATTCTAATGCCTCAGGCATATTACCTGTTGCGCAAGTATTGGTGAGCAAAGGAATTCCACTCGGTACAGCCATTGCTTTTATGATGGGCGTCGTAGGGCTGTCCATCCCGGAAGCTATGCTTCTGAAGAAGGTAATGAGTCTAAAACTTATCGGCATATTCTTCGGAGTAGTGACGCTTTGCATCATTGTTTCGGGCTATGTCTTCAACATGATTTTTTAGAATTTTTAAATAATTAACTAATGAAAGTTTTCCATTTTCTCGTCTTTGCTTTATTGTTTTTCACGTCTTGCCAAGCACAGGACAAAAGCAAAACAATGGCTTCTGACGAAACCGTTAGCAAAATCGAAATCATTGATTTCCACACGACACATCGTTGTCAAACCTGCTTGAAAATTGAAGCCAATACCGAAATGTTGCTTGAAGCAGACTTCAAGGAGCAAATGGATGCAGGAACCTTAAGTTTCCAAACCGTAAACATCGACGACGAAGCCAATTACGAAATGGCCGAACGTTTTGAAGCGGCAGGAACAGCCTTGTTTATCAATGTGATAAAAAATGGCCAGGAACAACACATTGATTTAACGGACTTTGCTTTTATGAAAGCATTTGACGACGAAGCATTCGCGACAGAATTAAAAGCCAAGATTGACGAACAATTAAAAACACTCTAAATGGATTTTTTGCAATCCTTAATCGGGCAATACAACATCCCTTTATTGTCTGCCTTTGTGCTGGGGCTTATGACCGCCATAAGTCCCTGCCCATTGGCAACCAACATTACTGCTACTGCCTTTATTTCAAAGCGCATCAGCAACAAACGTAAGGTTCTATTAAGTGGAGCTTTATATTCCCTTGGGCGAGCATTTACTTATACCGTTATTGGGTTGGTGCTTTATTTTGGTGCAAGCAAATTTCATATCCAGCGCTTTTTCAGTCAAAATGGCGAGAAATACCTTGGTCCACTATTGATTATTATTGGCTTAATCATGCTGAATGTCATTCGGCTAAACTTTTTAGGAAAAACATCTTTTGAAGAACGCTTTTCTGAAAGATTTAAAGATAAAGGATTATTAGGTTCCTTCTTGCTCGGAGTACTCTTTGCCTTGGCATTTTGCCCCTATAGTGGTGNNATCGAGCTCATCGGGTCTATATCTGCCTTTCGTTTTTGCAATAGGCACAGGTTTGCCCGTCATTCTATTCACCTACCTCTTGGCTTTTGGCGCACATCGGATAGGCAGTGTTTATCAGAAAATTCAGACGATTGAGAAATACATGAGGTATGTAGCGGGCGTTGTATTCGTTTTGGCTGGCCTCTATTATGTGCTCATTTTTGCAGGGCTTATTTAGCGTAATCAATCACCAAAACACGATAAAACATTTCTGAAGTCGGTCATCCTTGTATTTTATCCAAACCAAGGGGGATCGTTTATTTTTTAAGTCTTTTTCAATGATTGCTAAAGCAGAAGCGTAGGTGATCCACTCTACATTATGATTTGGCACAACGAGCCAATCTAGTTTTGTAGGAATAAAAAACTCAAGCGATCTAAATAGTTCTAACTTAGTGTAAGAGATATAAAAACCCGCCATGCAACCACTATTCAAAGGGCTGACATCCCTCTTACTATCCTGGTAGGGTAAAAACAATTGCGCTTTAAAACACAGTTGCTGCTTGATCGACTTTGGGTCCAGGTTATGGTTTTTCAGATGAATTTTGGTCAATTCATTATGCAGTAAAGGAAACTGTTTATTGTGGAGTTTACCCAATTTATAAAACAAACTATCTTTCCGGTTTGGACCAATCCAATAGGCCAATGGCTCATCATGATTTTCCAGGGTGTCCAACAGGTAAAACTTATAGGCAACTTCTAAATGAATGGGGATTCCTTCATAATAATACAAGGCGTCAATTTCCCCGACGGTTTGTTTCCCCTTTTGAATCTGCAGATTATCACAAATCCAAGAGACCTCCTTTTGATTTTTTAATTGGTAAAAAACGAACTCTTCTACAAGCTTGCCCAAGCGTTGGTTTTTAAAAACTGTGGTATCATCAATAGCGTCAGTATTGCTGGCTAGTTCAATCTGTTTGAACGGAGACACCGGACCGTTAGTCCAAAGCGACGGAGTAGAAAGATAGCCTTGATAACGTAACTGTGTCTTTGTGTCCATTGATTGCTGAAAGTACGAATTATCTCTTCTTTCACCGCTTCTGCCGTCAGGCAAAACTTGCCCCCACCATAAAGTAGCCCCCCATGACAAGCCCTTCAACGCAGTTCAAGCGGCTAAAGTCCAGCTTAAAACACAACATTTGTCATAGAATCCAACTACCTTCGTGCCAGAATACAAAAGCGTCAGCGAATAGAAAAATTATGGCAACATTTTCCGAATTAGGGATAAGAAAGGCTTACATAAAAGCACTGAAAGAACTGAATATTATATTTCCTACCAAAATCCAAGAAGAAGTAATACCTACCCTTTTAGGAAAGAAGACCGATTTGATTGGTTTAGCACAAACGGGAACTGGAAAAACAGCGGCTTTTGGACTACCTCTCTTGCACTCCATTGATCACTCTAAAGCAGAAGTACAAGGCTTAATCATTGCTCCTACACGTGAGCTTGTACAGCAAATTAAAAAGCAACTCTTCAAATTCACCAAGTACATTGATGGAAAGATTTTTGTAGAAGGCATTTATGGTGGAGAGAAAATAACCAAGCAAATCAGGGCGCTAACCCGGCCCACTCACATTGTTGTCGCTACCCCTGGGCGTTTGCTTGATTTGGTGGAACGTGAAGCCGTAGATATTTCCAATGTTAGAACATTAGTACTCGATGAAGCCGATGAAATGTTGAGCATGGGCTTTCAAGAAGAGCTGAGTCAAATCCTGGAATACAACACCTCTAAGCGGAATACCTGGTTGTTTTCTGCGACGATGCCAGAAGAGATCAAGCAGCTCATCGAGGGCACCATGTCCGCTGATGTCATTAAAATTGAAGTGAACAAAAATGCATCCGTTAATGAAAATATTTCACATCATTTCATTAACACCAACATTAAGGACAAAACAAATATAATTATCAGGCTTCTTAATAGAAGAAAAAAGGAGAGGGGCGTTATATTTTGTAGAACCAAAGCAGGGGCAAATGCATTGGCAAAAGAATTGCAAGACAACGGTTTTGCAGTTGCTGCACTAGAAGGTGATATGCTCCAGAAAGAACGTGACAAGGTCATGCGTGCTTTCAAAAATGAAAACCTCCAAGTTTTAGTGTCTACCGATATTTCTGCAAGAGGTATAGATGTGAACAACCTCGCTTTTGTGCTGCATCATCAATTACCCGATCATATCGATTATTATACACACAGAAGTGGCCGAACGGCTAGAGCCGGAAATACAGGACAGTCCATTGCTTTGGTCATTTCTGGCGAAATGAAAAAAGTGCTTGAGATTCAAAAAACTTTAGGTATTAAATTCAAAGAAATGGCGATGTAGCTGGAAAGCGAAGAGCATGTTCGGGAATTAAAGCTATACTTCTTACAAAATTGTCTATATTGACTCGAAGCCTATTTCAAATAGGCTTGACTTTAGCCTTTTGGCGAAATTTCCTAACAAACTCCAGGTACTAATGGCAGATAGTTTTAATAAAAAAGAACGTGAGAAAAAACGACAGAAAAGAAAGAAAGAAAAAGCAGAAAAGAAAGAAAGAAAAAAATCAGATAACTCGAAGCCAATCGAGTTCATGTACCTCGATGAAAATGGCCACCTGACCGCTGAAAAGCCTGATTTATCACTGAGAAAGAAGGCGAAGTTAGAGGATATTGAAGTCAGCACGCGTAAGCAAGAAAAGTCTGATGAATCTAAGTTCACGAAAGCAGGCGTTGTCAAGTTTTTCAACACCGAAAAGGGTTATGGCTTTATAGCGGAAAAAGAAACTGGTGAAAGTTACTTTGTCCATGCAGATAGTTTAATTGACGAGGTCAAAGACCATGACAAAGTGAGCTTTGAAATTGGCAAAGGCCCCAAAGGCCCGATAGCCATTGAAGTTAGGATACTATCAGAATAAGGGAGTTTGTAATAAATAATCTACGCAAAGGGCGTAGGTTATTTATTGCCTTACCCCTCCTCTCTAATCTACAAGTGAGCTACTAATAAAAAATCATGAAACTAAATCTCCTGTCTTGTGACGCTCAAAGGCCCGATAAAAGAGCAATAGCTCAGTGTATAGCTGAGATTTCGGCTAACATGGACGACTCTTTAGCAAGAGAATTGACGGATATTCTCTTAGAAGGTGACCTTGTAGATATAGAGGTAGATGGTAAAAATACAAGCTCTGCTTTTAGAGCATTACGCAAGCTAGACATCGACTACGAAATTGTAGAATGAGGTGAATTCATAACTTCATGCGCTACCTACTCTACACCACCCCAACAGAGGTATTTTATTACCAGGAAATCATCCATTCCGTACTTAGAGCCTTCGCGGCCAAAGCCGCTTTGTTTGACGCCACCAAAGGGAGCCACTGCAGTGGAGATCATCCCGGTATTGATGCCTACCATTCCGTATTCCAGTGCTTCGGCTACGCGCCAAATGCGGGCGTAATCCCTTCCGTAAAAGTAGGACGCCAAACCAAAAGGCGTGTCATTGGCCATCTGGATGACCTCTTCTTCTGTCTCAAACTTGATAACCGGAGCAATAGGGCCAAAAATCTCTTCTGAGCTAATCTCCATACTCGGTAATACGCCTGTCAACACGGTGGGTTCGTAAAAAGAGCCAGCGTCATTCATGGCATTTTGTTTCCCCCCTGTTAATACTTTCGCGCCTTTGGCGATGGCATCATCTACCAATCGCTGTACTTTTTCCATCGCCTGACTGTTGATGAGCGGACCAATGCTTACCCCATCATCCATGCCGTTGCCAACTTCCAATTCACGAGCCGCTTCGGCGAGTTTTCGAGTGAATTCTGCGTAAATACCCGCCTGCGCATACACACGATTGGCACAAACACAGGTTTGTCCGGCATTGCGATACTTCGAGGCGATAGCACCTGCTACGGCGGCATCTAGATCGGCGTCATCGAACACAATGAAAGGAGCATTTCCGCCCAGTTCCAGCGAAAGCTTTTTTACAGTGTCAGCACTCTGGGCCATCAACAATTTACCTACCCGAGTAGATCCCGTAAACGACAGTTTTCGTACCAATGGGTTATCGGTCAGCTCCTTCCCTACTGCTGCCGGCTGGCGAGTGGTAATGATATTGAGCACACCGGGAGGGAAGCCGGCTTCTTCGGCCAATACCGCCAGCGCCAGCGCCGAAAGCGGCGTATCCTCAGCAGGTTTTATAACCACGGTACAGCCAGCAGCCAATGCGGGGGCTACCTTGCGGGTAATCATTGCATTGGGAAAATTCCATGGTGTAATGGCCGCAGCTACACCAATAGGCTGCCGAATAGTCATGATGCGTAGCCCTTTTCCGTGACCGGGAATGACATCACCATATACCCGCCGGGCTTCTTCTGCAAACCACTCTACAAAAGAGGCGCCGTAGCGAATTTCCCCCTTAGCTTCTGCAAGCGGTTTGCCCTGTTCGGTGGTGAGCAGTACAGCCAGGTCGTCTAGGTGTTCCATCTGCAATGCGTACCATTTTTTTAAAATAGTCGCCCGCTCGGCGGCGGTCTTGTCACGCCAAGCCGGAAACGCCGTAGCTGCAGCCGTAATGGCTGCCTTGGTTTCCGCAGCCCCCATATCAGGCACGGTTCCAATAGACGATCCATCAAATGGGTTCGTAACAGGAAAGGTCTTACCGTCAATAGCAGTTACCCATTTTCCGTTAATGAGCGTCGTATCTTGAAGGAGTGAACTGTTTTTTAATATCATTTTCTTGTTTTTTCAATCTTGCAATCTTTGGTTACTCAGGCGCTAATAAAAGTTGATCATTTTTTTGTAATTTGGTTCAGTGCCTTTTAGCGCGTGTTTAGGATGATTTCGTAACAAGAATCAAACCTCAAACATGTTCTTAGCTGCGCAAACTAACCAGATCTACCAAATTATGTCTACCAACCTGAGTGAACTCTCCGGCCGGAAGGGGCTAAAAAACAACCTCTTCGACAAAATGGGCCAGCTCGCCCAAGATACAGGTACGCCCAGCCCGGAGGCCCTCGAAGAACTGGCCAACGAATTCCTCGTCGGGAAGGCCAACACCTATGGAACGGCGACCTTCTATGACTTCATGAAACCCGAAAATAAGGGTAAAAAAGTGTATGTCTGTAATGGAACTGCCTGTTTGTGTGCCGGAACACAAGACAAGGTGATAGAGACCTTGAAAACGAATTTCGCAGCAGACGAAATTGGGCACATGACCTGCCTCGGCCGTTGCCATGAAAATGGCGCTTTTCATTATGAAGGGAAAAATTATTCGGGTACAGCCATTAGCGAATTGCAAGATATTTTGCAATCCGATTCGGATAAAAACCAAGATGGCTACACGGCCAAAGCCAACGGGACGGCCATCCTCACGCAGCCTTTCACCAATATTACGGCTTATTATGCCCCGTTTCGAGCAGCCTTGCAAAAAGATGCCGCCGATGTGCTCAACGAGATCAAAGATGCTGGCGTTCGCGGGCGCGGTGGCGCTGGTTTCCCTATAGGCTTAAAACTGGAATTTTGTCGTAAAGAAGAAAGTGACACCAAGTTTATCATTTGTAATGCAGATGAAGGCGACCCTGGTGCTTATTCAGATCGCTATCTGCTGGAACAACAACCTCACTCGGTACTCTTCGGCATGCTCATCGCGGGCTACGTGACCGGTGCGGCACACGGTATTTTATACATTCGGGCAGAGTATCCGGAGGCCGTAAAGATCACGCAAGCAGCCATCGACGAGCTACGAACCGAAGGCCTGATTGGAGAAAACATCACCAATAGCGGGTTTGATTTTGATTTTAAAATTATCCAAGCTCAGGGTTCGTATATCTGCGGCGAAGAAACCGCCCTGATCAACTCTATCGAAGGGCAACGCCCGGAGGTACGTGTGCGACCACCGTATCCCGCTCAAAACGGCTTGTTCAATAAACCCACTGTCGTCAATAACGTCGAGACGCTGGCTACCCTTCACTATATTTTGGAGAACGGTGGCGCGGCCTGGAAAGCTATCGGCACCGACCGTTCTTCTGGCACCAAGCTGGTTAGTCTTGATGGTCTGTTCAACCACCCCGGCATCTATGAAGTAGAAATGGGCACCCCACTCACAGCGGTCATCTACGACTTGGGTGGTGGCTTTAATCGGCCAGTAAAAGCCTTACAGATTGGCGGCCCTTTAGGCGGCCTGGTTCCTATTACCAAAATAAGTAAGCTAACGATTGATTTCGAGTCCTTTTCACAAAATGGCTTCCTCTTGGGGCATGCTTCCATTGTCGCTGTTCCCCAGGATTTCCCTATCATGAAGTTTATCGAACACTTGTTTGATTTTGCAGCCTACGAGAGCTGTGGGAAGTGCTTCCCCTGTCGACTAGGCACCAAAAGAGGACAAGAACTGGCCACTAAAGCGCTAGAGTCCGACTATAAGATTGACCGGAAACTATTTACAGATTTACTGACCACCCTGGAACAGGGATCACTCTGCGCACACGGAGGAGGAATACCCTTGCCGGTGCGAAATGCTTTGCAGTACTTTGAGGAAGAGCTGAAGGAATATTTTAATTAAGAGCATGTTTAGGACTTGTTCCTACCAAACCAGCAGTTCTCACTTTGACTTTTTCTAGCCACGGAGACACGAAGACACGGAGGTTCTTATTGGATATCCCCTAAAAAAACTCCGTGTCTTCGTGCCTCTATGGCAATTGTTCTGCAAAGTGAGAATTACTGCTACCAAACAAAATCAAGATGGTCCAAAAAAGTGAACAATATTCAGACGCCACCACCACCTTCGCCTTTGTCGACGGGCGTCCTTTCTCCATCATTCCGGGCGAGACGATTCTCTCCTTTCTTAAAAGGCATAAAGGCGAAAACCTGGTGCCCACGCTTTGCGACGCACCAAACTTAGATCCCTTTGGTGCCTGTCGGGTCTGCAGCGTAGAGGTGGCATTGGAACCCGATGGCCGACGCAAAACCATGGCCTCTTGCCATACGCCCATCGCAGAAGGACAACATATTTTTCCCAGTTCTCCGGCTATCCAAGATTTACGGAAGAACATCATCGAACTCGTCCTTACCGACCACCCGCTCGACTGTCTGACCTGTGAGGTAAATGGCAATTGCGAGCTGCAGACCGTAGCTGCCCAAGTAGGCATCCGCGATGTACGTTATCCGGAAGGAGAAAACCACCTACACCGGGAAAAAGACCTGAGCCATCCTTACATGACTTCGGATCTTTCAAAATGTATCAATTGTTATCGCTGTGTGCGGGCCTGTGATGAAGTACAAGGAGAATTTGTCCTTAGTATGGCTGGCAGAGGTTTTGATTCAAAAATTGTCAAAGGTATTGACCAATCTTTTATGGATTCTGATTGTGTAAGTTGTGGCGCTTGCTCTCAGGCTTGTCCTACATCTGCCATCTCGGATATTTTCCAGTCCAAGGCCATCACGGCTACCGAAACCACGCGCACCATCTGTACCTACTGTGGTGTCGGCTGCAACCTGGAGGTCTCTACCACCAACGGCGAAGTGGTCAGCATCCGCGCACCTTATGATGCGGAAGTCAACCAAGGCCACACTTGCCTGAAGGGGCGTTATGCTTTCAAGTTTTATGATCATCCTGACCGGCTAACGTCACCTCTGATCAAGCGAAACGGCGTACTTGAAAAGGCAACTTGGGACGAGGCCTATGATTACATCGCAAGCAAGCTAACGAGCTACAAGGCCGAATTTGGCCCTGACTATATCGCCGGTATTTCTTCTTCTCGTTGCACGAATGAGGAAAACTACCTGATGCAAAAATTCATCCGCGCCGTCATTGGCACCAACAACATTGACGGGTGCGCCAGAGTGTGCCACTCCCCTACTGCTTTGGGCATGCAGCGCACTTTTGGCACCGGCGCTGCGACCAACTCCATCCAAGACCTGCAACACACCAATTGCATTATGGTCATCGGTGCCAACCCAACGGACGCGCACCCTGTGACGGGAGCCAAGCTGAAGCAGTTTTCCATGAAACAGGATAATGTGACCATCGTCATTGATCCTCGCAGAACAGAGCTGGCCCGCTACGCTGATTATCACCTGGCACTGCGCCCCGGCACCAACGTGGCGGTACTGAATATGATGATGCACTATATTCTGAAGGAAGATTTGGCAGACACGAGCTTTATCGAAAGCAGAACCGAAGGTTTTGATGATTTCAAACAGCACCTCCTGCAATTGGACATTGACCAAATGGAAAAAATATCCGGTGTAGATCGGGCATTGGTTAAAGCAGCAGCCATCGCCTACGCATCGGCACCCAACGCGATGTCCTTCCATGGCCTCGGCGTTACGGAACATTCACAAGGAACTTTTGCCGTGATGCAAATTGCCGACTTGGCCATGCTTACCGGCAATATTGGCCGCCCTGGCGTTGGGGTCAACCCCTTGCGTGGACAAAACAATGTGCAGGGCGCAGCCGACATGGGCGTGCAGCCGCATCAGGGAGCCGGTTATCTCGACGTCACCAAGCCGGAGGTCAATCAACAGTACAATGATTTTTATGGGGTGACGGTGCCAACCCACGTCGGCTACAAAATCCCCGAGATGTTTGATGCCGCCCTCGAAGGCAAACTCAAAGCCATCTGGATCATTGGAGAAGATGTGGTTCAAACCGACCCGAACACCCAAAAGGTCATCAAAGCCCTGGAGGCCACCGACCTCGTCATCGTACAGGAACTCTTTATGACCGAAACGGCTAAATACGCCGATGTCGTTTTGCCGGGTGCGTCCTTCCTCGAAAAGAGCGGTACCTTTACCAATGGCGAAAGGCGTGTACAGGCCGTGCGACAAGTGGTCGCCCCACTGCCCGGCACCAAGCCCGACGGACAGATCATCGTCGACATCATGAACCGGCTCGGCTATAATCAACCAGATTATACCCCAGATGGAATGCTGGAAGAGATTTCTCAGATCGTCCCCTTCTTTGCCGGCATTCGTTGGGATGAGTTGGACATCAATGGCAAGCAATGGCCCGTAGCACCCGACGGCACCGATACCCAGATTTTGCACCAAACGGAATTTAAGCGTGGCCTTGGTTATTTTGAATTCAATGCGTTTGAGGAAAGCAAAGAGATCACCAGTCACGGCAAAGACTACCCCTACATTCTGACCACCAATCGGGAACTCGAACACTACAATTGTGGTGCCATGACCCGCCGTACCGGCAATGGAGAAATCCTGAAATCGGACTACCTGATGATTCACCCCGAAGACGCGGCTACCAACTTCATCAACGATGGCGATTACGTCTGCCTGGAATCCCCCCGTGGCAAAGTAGACGTCAAAGCTCGCATCACCGATGAGGTCAACCCCGGTGTGCTGAGTACTACGTTCCACTTTCCGGAGATCATGGTCAACAACATCACCTCCGATATTCACGATTCGGAGGCCATGTGTCCGGAATACAAGGTTGTAGCCGTACGAATTAGGAAGAGTAAGGGGAAGTTTAAGGTGGGGTAATTAGCATCGTAACCACGATAGTTTTTTTGAACCATATAAGGGATTATAAGGTCATTTAAGAAAAAACTAGACGTTCTTAAATGGAGCAAAAAAACACCTCAGAGAGGTGGAATATTGATAGAAGAAGATAAAAACGACGAATCGACCTTGGAGGAGGTCGCATATAGTTATAGTCTGCCAATGTAGGATTTACCTCCGGTGCTACTAGCGTGGTCGCTTCGCGGCTTCTTCGAGGTGTGAGAAGATGAAAAACCTATCCAGCATTTTATGTTTCCAAATGCGCATTCCTCCTATAGCCCCCCCTTCATTGACAAGAAAAATGTATTTTTGGGTACCGTAAAAATTCTGCGAATCTCTCTACATTAAATTACGATGATTACACGCTACTCTCTACTGCTACTATTTAGCTGCTGTTTTTTCCTCCCTTGTTTCTCTCAAAATGTAACCTTTAATTCTCAGGCGGATGTAGATGCCTTTAATAGTGCTACTACCACCATCAATGGAAATTTAACCATAGAAACAACTTTCATTAATGTTAATGACCCTATTTCGGATTTGTCTAATATTCTGAATTTGACTTCGGTTACGGGAAATTTAAGCATAAGCAACAACGATGTATTAACGAATATGGACGGATTCGCTAACCTCTCTTCTATTGGGGGAGATTTAGCCATAAGCGACAACGATGCCTTAACTAATCTGGATGGACTGGCTAACATTTCTACTATTGGAGGAGATTTATCGATATTTAACAATGATACCTTAACCAACCTGGACGGGCTCGCTAACCTCTACGCTGTCGGGGGATATTTACAAATAGCTCAAAACGCAACCTTAACTAATGTGGACGGACTAGTGAATATCTCTGCTGTTGGGGGAAATTTGAGTATAACTGCCAACAGTGCCTTAACCAACCTGGATGGACTGGCGAACATCTCTTCTATTGGGGGAAATTTAGGCATAACCTACAATGGGGCATTAACCAATCTAGGCGGACTGGCGAACCTCACTGCTGTTCAGGGAGATATACAAATAACCACCAACGCTGCCTTAACCAATTTGGATGGACTAGTGAACCTCTCTGCTATTGGGGGATTTTTACAGATAAATAACAACTTTGTCTTAACCAATCTGGACGGACTCGCTAACCTCTCTACTGTTGGAGGAACTTTTCAAATAGTCGACAACTTTGTCTTAACCAATCTGGACGGACTGGCGAATCTCTCTGCTATTGGAGGAAATTTAAGCATAAAATACAACGATATATTAACCAATCTGGATGGACTGGCTAACATCACTGCTATTGAGGGATTTTTAGGTATCTCCTACAACGATGCATTAACCAATCTGGATGGACTGGCTAACATCTCTACTGTTGGGGGATATTTAAGCATATCCAACAACGATGCATTAACCAATCTGGACGGACTCGCTAACCTCTCTACGATTGGGGGATATTTAAACATATTCAATAACGATGCATTAACCAATCTGGATGGACTGGCTAACATCTCTACTGTTGGGGAAAATGTTCAATTATACAGCAACGATGCCTTAACCAACTGCTGTGCCATACAAGTGTTACTTTCCACCCCAGGTGCGATAGGAGGCTCAATAAACATCTTTGACAACCCCTCAGAATGTAGCTCCACCGAGGAGATCATCACAGCACCCTGCACTAGTATCAATATAGCAATAAACGTTCCCTGTATCGGAGCAAATAACGGCTCCATTCAAGTACAAATCACGGATGGTATTGTACCATTTATTTATACTTGGGAAAGGCTGGAAGACGGCCAAGTTGGTAATGGTGAAAGCAATGACCCCAACCTCATCATCGAAAATCTCGGTGCAGGCACTTATAATGTGACCGTTACCGATGTGGCAGGAGCCGAGTTCATTCAGGAAAACATTGTTTTAATCCCCGTACCTGGTTCTGTCTTTGAAATCATTGAACTCACCACGACTAATAGCTCTAATGGTGTTAGCAATGGCGCCATTCATTTGAGCGTTGCTGGCGGGATGCCTCCTTATGACCTGACTTGGTCGGGGACTAGCACTGGCACGCAAATGGATCTTACGGAACTCCCATTCACCATCCCCTCGCTTTCACAAGGGGAATATGAAATAACGGTAGCAGATGCTCTTGGTAATCAGCAAACCATCAGCATCACTTTATTAGATGAAACCGTGCCTGTTTTCCCCTGCATCCAACCGCTTGATATCGTCATCCTCAATGACGTATCGGGCTCTGTGGATACAGTAGAATATGAGGAATCCAAGCAGTTTTTTGTAGATTTCCTCCATGCGGCCAATATCGGTTCGGCTCCTGATGAAAGCCGTGCCGCTATTATCGAATGGTCCTCGACAGACGAGCAGGCCATCCAAATTCCAATGACTGGTGACGTTTCTGTATTACAGAACTATATTAATTTCGATCGTTCATTTGATGGTGGTACAAATCCTCTCGCTGCGCTTAGTCTCGGAGAAAATTACCTGGGTAGTGTTGCACGACCAGATGTAGAGCGGGTTTTGATATTGTCTACCGATGGGAACGGAGGGCAGATTAGTCCTTCTCTCATTGCTTTAGCTGACCAATACAAAGCTGCTGGTTATCATATTATCACCATTGCTTTTGATGGCGCTTTTGCTAACACCTATACGCGTGATCTTCTACGCCAAGTTGCATCCATTGACCTATTAGCACCAGGCGCGCCCGCCTATTCACTACTAGATCAAAACTTGGCAGAAAACATTGTTAACCTCTACTTGTGTCCGATTGATCCAGGCAGTTCAGCGACGGTATACTTCGACCGAGATGGTGCCATTGACATCATCGACATGGTAGCCAATGGTGGCTGCCCTACGCCCAATAATATAACGGTGACGTTCACCATCGAAGCTTTGCAGGAATTGTCCATCCCGCCGGGTACGCCCGTTACTTTTTATTACAATAACCCTGCTTTATTTGGCGCGACCCCCATTTTGACCTGGATCGTTCCTTGTGCCATTCCTGCGGGTACCACCGAAACCTATACGGTCACCCTGCCCGTAACGGGTACCGCGAATATTTTTGCGGTCTTGAACGACGACAACAGCCAGGGGCCGCCGATCAGCTTTCCGATTACCGATTTAGACGAATTGGCTTGGTCTAACAATAGCAGTAACGCCACCATCTGCACGGAACCGCTGCCTACTTTACAAGCATTAAAATACACGACTACGCCCACCCCTATTTGCAACAACACGATTATTTACACGGTGGATGTATGTAACATCACCGATCTCGATGCCATGGGAGTTATCGTTACGGATGATGCACCAGACGGTTTTGTGCTGCTCCATACCGTGGTGAATAACAATGGCTGTGCTACGGATAACAACAGTTCTTTTGACATTCCTGGCGGCTGTTGCGTATCCATTACCTACACCTACGATGCCACCAATGCCGCAAATGGCAACTACAACGATCAGGATGTAACACTATCCGGTGCGATCAATCAGATTTACCTCGATTTTGATGGCGCCACAACGGCACAGGAGGATGTACTCATTGATGGCACAATTGACTGTCCATCTACGACTATCACCTTCACCAAAGAAGTGAATGTCACCGATATTTGCGAAGATGCTTTTGTCGTCTACACCTTCACCATTGATAATCAATTGAACGTCCCACTGCAAGGACTGTACCTGACGGATATTTTGCCTTCCCCAGTGGAATGGGTGTTTCAACCCTACAACCTAAATGGCCTAAGCATCAGCAATTCCAATTTTGTAGAGGGGAATGCAACGTTCATTATTGATGAAGTAGATGCCAATACGATAGCCCATTTTTCAATGGATGCTGCTTTAGGAGACTGGCTTTCCGATGGTGTATTAAATAATCTAGCAACTTTAGGCAACGTGCCCGATTTAGAAAATGGGGGCATCCAGACCTTAACCTCCAATACCGTGACGACCAATGTTTCGGCAGCACCGGAAATTGAAGTAAATCAAACCTTCAATTGTAGTGACAACACTGTAAGTTTATCCGCAATATTGAATGGGCAAACCAGTACAGCATGGTCTTGGGTTGGTATTGGTGATGGCACATTTAATGATAATACGGCCGCTTCTACCATTTATACCCTGGGAAATGAAGACATCAACAATGGTGGGACAATTTTATCCGTCGCCGGAAATTCTGATTGCGGAGAAACGAACCAAACCGTACAAGTGATATTGGACACGCTGGCGGTTGTTCCAGTCACACTGGAAACTTGCCAAGGACAGACGGTTGATTATGCCGGAATGACTTTGTCTATTGGCGATACGGAGGATTTTACTTTTCAAAATAGCGTTGGTTGCGACTCCATCGTTTCCGTATCCGTAATCGCCTTACCAACAAGTACCCAAGCTTTAACCCTGGAAACCTGCCAAGGACAAACCATTGATTATGACGGAACGACGCTGTCACCAGGCGATGTACAGGACTTTACTTTTACCAATAGCTCAGGGTGTGATTCCATCGTTGCCGTATCCGTAATCGCATTACCAACAAGCACCGGAGCTTTAACAATCGAAACTTGCCAAGGACAGACCATTGATTTTGCCGGAACGGATTTGTCTGTAGGTGATGTACAGGATTTTACATTTCCAAACAGCCTCGGTTGCGACTCCATTGTGTCAGTAACAGTGACCGGACGACCAAGTACGAGGGAAGAATTAACTTTTGAAACCTGCACGGGGCAGGCCATCGAGTACAACGGAGTCTACCTATCTGCTGGGCAGGAACGAACCTTTATTTATGAAAACAGCTATGGCTGCGATTCGCTCATCACGGTTATCGTCAACGGCAAAGGGCCTACAGAAACAGTGTTTGTTCCAAATATTTTCAGCCCAAACAATGATGGTATCAATGATTGTTTTGAGGTTTACACTAAAGCTGGTTTAGCTTTTCAAAATTATAGCATGCAGGTATACGACCGCTGGGGAGGTCTTGTTTTTAGTGCTACCAACCCCAATACCTGCTGGGATGGTGACGTAAGAGGCAAGCCCGCCGCAACAGGCGTTTATGTTTGGGTTTTAGAAATGGGAACACAAGCTTGCGCAGAATTGGAAACCCTAAAAGGAGATGTCACTTTGATCCGGTGATGACGTCCTGTGATCGTCCTTGCTCTACTCGAAGTTTAGAAGAATCTTCACAAGCCTTGGTTTCTCACTTAATGACACCTGTGCGATGCTTCTTTTTGCCAAGCAAAAAAGATTTATCTTTCGAACCAGATCATCCAGCCTAAATGCTGTTCTTTAGCCAATATCAAGCATGAAACACATCGCAAAAAGTATTCCTAAAAAAGGGAGCCTGACAAACGGTGATTCCTATAACTTCTTTGAAGACAGCACCGTTACAATTGCTGTCGTTGCGGATGGTGTGGGTGGAAATGCCTGCGATTGGAAAGCATCTGAACAAGCATGTCAAGATTTAGTGCTTTTTTATCAAAACGAATACCGCTCCTTGGGTATAAAAGAAGGAATTGCCCATAGCCTGAAAAAAACCTATGATAAAATTTACCAGACAAAAGGAAAGTGTGAAGGAATGTTGACTACCTTAATTGCTATCATAATTGACAAGGTGACCAACGAATATTTCTATTTTGGCATTGGCGATAGCCTAATCCTGAAGTTCGAAAACGATACCATTGAAGAACTAACACCTGAATGTGCTTTTAAAATCCACCCTGACCTACTCCCTAGTAAGGTTAGAGACGGTGGAGAATTAACTAAAAACACTTCTTTTGCATTAATGACCGACGGAATTTCTACCAATAGAAAGAGATACCGGGAAGAATTAGCATTAGTCCTCAATTCGGAAAACTGGGAGCGTAAATTTGATCAAATCATGCAATTAAATCAGTTAACCCAATTCGACGACATGACGTTAATGCTACTAAAAAGATAAGCGCCTATTTCCATGAAAAATCTAGCCCCAACAATACATTTACAGTTACCCTTCCAATTCGACGTAAGTAAATTACAAGACGAGCTAAAAGCCATTTTAAAAACGAAGTGGGTGCCACATTTCAATACAGATGGATACGATGGAAAATGGAATTCAATAGCCCTATATGCCAAGGATGGTGATCCATCGAATATTTCCGCTACAGGTGGTGACCATCTAAAGGAAACCGCCATCCTAAACAACAGCCCCTACTTTAAAGAAGTGATCAACCAATTCAAATGCCCTTTACTCTCGGTACGATTATTAAAGCTGGAAAAAGGGGCGTTTATAAAACCTCATCGCGACTATAAACTGGGCTATGAGGACGATAACTTCAGACTCCACATCCCTATAATCACTAACCAGGAGGTTAACTTCATTCTTGATGGATCAAGGATAGAAATGAAGGAAGGCGAATGCTGGTATACGAATGTCAACTACATCCACTCCGTTTCGAATAATGGCCCAGCAGACAGAATTCACCTTGTTATTGATGGAGAAAGGAACAGCTGGTCAGACGACCTGTTCTTTTCCTTAGCACCAAAAGAGAGTTTCTTCCCCGAAGAAAACAG
>NZ_JBOEFX010000019.1:10713-20509 GCF_050633125.1 Lewinella sp. | reverse complement strand
CTTGTTACAAAGCTGTTAAACGATCTAAAAACAAAACCCTGCCAGGGTTTTTCACCTAGTTTTGATGCCTGTTCAGGAATTTCCAGAACAAGTTCTTACACCACCTTTACATAGTTTACAGCCTGTCAATGCAGCGCCTCGAAAGGTATTGTTCCTTTTTGTAAGATGCCCGTTAAACAATTAAAGTAGCTATTCAAAACACCAATATGAAAACTGCCCTGTTTCTTCTCTGTAGCTTATCATTAAGTACGATTGTATTTGCTCAAAGCCAAAAAGATCGCCTCGATATTTTTATTGATTGCCAGATGTACTGCGATTGGGTTTATATCAAACAGGAAATTCAATTTGTCAATTACATGCAGAACCGGCAGGAGGCAGATGTTTATATTTTGGCGACTCGGCAAAGCACCGGAGCTGGTGGTCGCGAAGTGCAGTTAGCCTTTATTGGTAACAATGAATTCTCTGGCATCCAGGATACCATCAAGTATTTCACCGACCCCAATGCAACCGATGCGATTGAACGGGAACAATTAGTCAATACACTCAAAAAAGGGTTACTCCAGTTCTTGGTACAAACCTCTATGGCTGACCAAATCACCTATGCGATTGAACCGGAAGAGACCGAAGAAGGAATGGAAGCAACGGAAGAAAACGATGATCCCTGGAATAACTGGGTTTTTAACATCGGAGGTAATGGCTGGCTGAATGGCGAATCTACTTATTCCAATGTAGATTTGACAGGGCGCTTTTCAGCTTCTAAAGTGACGGATAAGCATAAACTCAATTTCTCCACTTTTTATAATTATGAGACATCCACTTTTAAATTAACCGACGGTGATGAGACTTATGTCATCCGAAGTTATAATGCTCGGCTTGAATATGTCAAGAGTTTAGGGCCCAATTGGTCGGTCGGCTTTACGACCCGAACGGGTTCTAGCACTTTTGGGAATATGGATATTTCTACTACTTTCAAACCTGCCATCGAATACAATATTTTCCCTTATGAGGAGGCAAGTACCCGCCGCTTTAGTTTCAATTATTCGATAGGGCCGGAGTATTATAATTATACCGACACAACAATTTATGACCTATTATCTGAAACGCGAATGCGCCATGGTTTAGACATTGAGTTCAACCAAACACAAAAATGGGGAAACGTTTCTTTAGACATTGGTATTCAGCAATATTTACATGGTTTTGAATTATTCAATGCCTACATTAATCCCAACATCGAATGGCAGATTTTCAAAGGATTGAGTATTGATTTTGGTGGTTATGCCTCTTTTGTACGCGACCGAATCAATATTGCCAAATCAGATATTTCAGACCAAGACATTCTCCTGCAAATAAAACAACTGGATACCGACTTTACCTATTTCACTTACTTTGGCTTGAACTATCGTTTTGGATCTAAGTATAATAATTTTGTGAATCCGCGATTTTAGAGCTTGTTACAAAGCTGTTAAACGATTTCAAAACAAAACCTCACCATCGTTTTTTACCTAGTTTTAGGCAGCTTCTTAGCCATGCCAGATGCAAGTAGTATCGTAACAAAACCAACTGATGAAAAATATTTTAATAATTACCTCCCTTCTATTCTACTCCTTTTCATTATCAGGTCAGGAAAATGAGCATTTATTTTTCCTGGAAACGGATACCAGTTGGAGAAAAGAAATGTTTGTTTTCCCTATCAATTTTGCACGCGATATTGATTATCAAGGGGTCGAAGATGCAAGGTTCCCAAAGGGCTGGGAGGAACAAGATAGTCCTAACTTTTGGTCTTATGCTTACGCATGGAACTTAGAAGACAGCGGCGATCTCACGGAAGCCGATTTGGAGACCAGTTTGCAAAAATATTTCGTTGGTTTAATGCGCTGGGAAGAGACAAGCGTTCAACTCTCAACAACTAACAACGCCGTTTTCACAGGTGTGGTTAAGACCATGGATGCCTTTTTCACCAAAGAACCAATGGATCTAAATGTTCTTATAGAAAAGACATACTGCGAAGAGAAAAATAAATCCATCATACTTTTTCGGTTTTCCCCAAAAGGGTTTGAAGCCGATGTCTGGAACAAATTAAAAGAAGTACAGCTCCCCCTTGCCATCGCCTCATGTGAAGAAACCAAGGTTAAAAAAATCCACGACCTCATTAAAGCTTGTTCTGACTACGGGCAATTTAACGGATCTGTTCTAGTGGCAGAAAATGGTGAAATTATTTACAAGAATGGTTTCGGACAAGCTAACATGGAGTGGAACATTCCGAACAAATCGGATACAAAACACAGATTAGCCTCCATTACCAAGCAGTTTACAGCCATGGCTATTGTACAACTGGTAGCAGAAAATAAGTTAGCATTGGATCAACCGATCACAACTTATCTCCCCGATTACCCCAAAGCAACCGGAGACAGCGTAACTATTCACCACTTACTCACCCACACTTCCGGAATCCCGAACTACACCTCCTTCCCCAACTACAGAGAGGTGATGCGTGCCCCACACAACACGATGGAACTTGTAAGCCTTTTTGCTGACTTGCCGCTTGAATTCTCTCCGGGAGAGCAATTTGCTTATAGCAATTCGGGATACGTTCTATTGGGCGTCATCATTGAAAAAATCACAGGAAAATCTTACGAACAAGTCCTACAAGACAAGATATTTTCACCACTCGAAATGAACGACACCGGTTATGACCAACACCGTACTATCATAGAAAACAGGGCCTCAGGCTATAACAAGATTGCAAATACATTTGAAAACGCCAGCTACATTGACATGTCTGCCGCTTTTGCAGCAGGAGCCCTGTATTCAACAGTTGAAGACCTTTACCGTTGGGACCAAGCTTTGTATACGGAGAAACTGTTGCCCAAAGAATACATGGACTTATTATTTGACACACATATTGCTGCCTGGGGCCAGCACTATGGCTATGGCTGGGAAATTGGTAAACTTCGCATAGGAAACACCCAGGAACACACACAAACAATTAGCCATGGTGGTAATATAAATGGCTTTAATACCCAGATCACGCAGATACCAGCTAGCCAGTCATTAATCCTTTTGTTTAACAATACTGGCCTAGCCCCTCTTTATGATATGACTACTGCTATAAACGGGATTCTTCACGACAAACCCTATATCTCTCCGAAAAGGTCTATGGCTTATTCCCTGTTAGATAAAGTCCAAAAAGACGGGATCGCCTCTGGACTTGCATACTACAATGAAATCAAAAAATCGGATGAGTATCACCTCAATGAAAACGAGATGAATTTGTCAGGCTATCAGTTAATACAATCAGGAAAGGTAGAAGATGCAGCAGCTGTTTTCAAGCTAAATGTCGAAGCGTTCCCAAATTCATTTAATGTTTACGATAGTTATGGTGAAGCGCTTATGATGCTTGGAGATACAGCCCTGGCTATTGAAAACTACAAGCGGTCCGTTCAATTAAATCCAAATAATGAAAACGGCATTCAAATACTGAAAGAAATAGGAATAGACACCGAATCGCTGATTATAAAAGTTCCTGTCGAGCATTTGCAACTATTGGCAGGAGAATACATGGCAACTGACCAGGCCCGGGATTGGAAAATTGTGATAGAGGAGCTGAATGGAGAGTTGTTTGGTAATGACGGAGGCTATAGGTACAAACTAAACCCCATAGGCGACGAAAAATTCATCAATCCGGATGATGGAGCGACCGTCGTTTTTGATGCTAAAGACAAAAACGCAATTACTTTTGTGATTTTCGGAAGGGTGAATTTTAAGAAGGTGAAATAAAAAAATTCCATCCTTCGACAATTATTATAACTGAGTGAGGAATTTCCCTAACAAGTAGATCACGGGGAAGACCGCACCAAAAGCAACGATTTTAAACAGTTCCGGCAAGGCCTTATTTTCTACTCGGCGGGTTTCGATAGCGGTACTCATTTCCTGTTTCATGATTCTTCTTTTTTTGATACAGGCAAATTTATGCTAGTCCCAGGCGCTATGAAATAACAAATGTTAATTAACGTGAGCTTACTCGAATTTAGTAGCGACCCGGCTTCTTATCCGCGACAAGGATACGGTGGTAACCCCAATATAAGAGGCCAAATACTTCTGTGGAACTCGCCGAATGAGCTCAGGGTTTTCTTTTAAGAGGTCTATATACCGCTCCTCAGCACTAAGAGAAGTAAAGAATTCAATCCGCAAAATAGCATCATGTAAAGCAGTTGATACCGCTTGGTTCCATAACTTGAGTAAACGGATATTATCGGATGCCAGGAGCTTTAACTTTTCGGTACTGAGCAGGATGACTTTGGCATCCTCTACAACTTCCAGAAACTCGTTAGAGGCTTGGCCATAAAGTATACTCCGCATACAGCCTGTGAACTCTCCCTCTTTAGCAAACCGTACCGTTTTTTCAGAACCATCCGAGGTCAATATATAAGTTCTGATAATACCTTGCCGAATACCTATCGAATATTCAAACTGCTGCCCTTGCCGGGCAATGACTTCCCCCGCTTTATAACTTTTCAAACTTGTTACCTGGTAAATATCCAACAAGTCCGCTAATTGCAGAAACCGATACTCTTTGAAAAAATCGAAGACTAAATTTTTCATAGCAAGAGGAAAATGATAAAAATACTAATACTCCTACCCTCTCCGCCAAAGTAAGCTGCTATCACCGTAACTGAGGAAACGAAAATCGTGAGCGATAGCGTAGTCATACACCTTTTTCCAATCGTCGCCGATAAGGCTGGCCACCAAAAGAAGGAGCGTGCTGCGAGGTTGGTGAAAGTTGGTAATGAGGCCACTCACCAACCGATTGGGGTAGCCCGGAGCAATGAGAAGCTGGGTGTATCCCTCTAGTAAATCGGTCTGTGAGTTTTGTAAAAATGCTAATAAAGCCATGATAGCTGCTCCTGCCGTGGGGAGCTCGTCGGCGGAAAGTTGATAAGGCTCCCACTGGCCCACCACAAAGCCGTCGTCGATGGTATTGCCTTTAACGAGGCGAACACCCAGCCAATAAAGGCTCTCCAACGTGCGCATACTCGTAGTGCCCACCGGAATGATCGGCGCCCCCGCGGCGAGAGTATCCGCCAAAGCCTGTACCAGCGCCCGCTCCACAAAGATGCTCTCACGGTGCATATCGTGTTCGCCAAGGCTGTCTGTCGTGACGGGCTTGAAGGTCCCAGCGCCCACGTGCAGTGTCACAAAAGATCGATGAACACCTTTCTTATCCAACGCCTGAAAAACCGCTTCCGTAAAGTGCAGCCCCGCCGTTGGTGCTGCTACCGACCCTTCGGGTTGTGCATAGATGGTCTGGTAACGATCCTGATCGGCAGCTTCGCTATCACGATTGAGGTAGGGAGGAAGCGGAATGATGCCTCCTGCCACTAAAAGTTCACCAAAAGAAAGCTGTGGCGCATCCCAGCTAAAGGAAATTCGGAAAGGGCCATCGAGCCAGTCGCCGCGCCGCGCCGTGAGGGTAACCTCCCCTTGTGGCGTATTGATCTGCTGGCTAATTTCACCCGTTTTCCATTTGCGGTTTCCTCCTACCATGCATTTCCATTCTACCGCCTTTTGGCTGGAAAGGTTCTGCTGATAATCAAGCGGGCTTAGCGGTTCAAGGCACAAAATTTCGAGCGGCCGCCCCGTAGGAAGCACAAAACGCAAACGCGCGTGAATGACCCGCGTATTATTAAAAACCAACAAACTCCCCGCAGGAAGCAGCTCCGGTAGTTGGTCAAAAACTTGCTCGGTGACCTCCCCCTGCCGGTAAATCAACTGCTTGGAGGCATCCCGCTGCGGCAGCGGGTAGCGGGCAATGCGGTCTTCCGGCAAAGGGTAGTCGTAATCGTCAATGTTGATGTGATGCGGCAAAGGGGAAATAGCGTTTTTTATAAAAATACAAAAGTAAGAAAAGATAGTTCCACGCGCTTGTTTTAGCCAAGCTTACCTACTCCTTTACCGTTCCGCGCAGCACACTTACATTGCTGTTGAACGGATTGCCAGATGCGCGGCGGAAAGCCACCACTTGCCCAACATGCCAAAGTGCATCAGCTATTGGGCCATTGAGGTTATTCCAGAAAGGAAATACAGTCTGGTTTTCGCCACGCTGAAAGATAATATTGAAGCGTTTCATGTCCTTAGGCTTACTGTTTTTGAGGCGTTCGCTGGCAGCAGCAAGCAGATTTAAGGTTTTAGTACGCTTCTCCGTAAAAGTCAATTCTTCCCTCGGGCTGCCACTGATGTTAGGTTGCTCCATAACTGCATTATAGACCACATTGGCTAGGCCATAGATGTGATCGAGCGTTTCTTCGCTAGAGCGCGATTCGGGCGTAGTCCTGTAAGCAAGATCTTGCTGCCGAAGGCTTTCAGTAGCCCAATAGTAACGAAAAGCCAAGCCGTCGACCATTCGTGCGGCAACAGTACAAGCGTTGTACTTTTCTGGAACATCGGGGATTTGCCGATAAGGTAAGCTAGGGTCAGATTCCATAATAGCGGGTTCTGTACTGGTAATGTCAACAAACTCGGTACTAAGATAGACTTCCTGCCATTCCCCTTTGGCAAAAACACCTACTTTGAAACTATAGGTGTACTCATCTACCTTTTCCCAAGCATCGGTGAGTAAAAACCCGCCGTAATTGTATTGGTAATAGATGTTGCCTTCTCGTAAACGGATGGTGCCTTCGGTAACAGAACCAAAGATGTCGTATTCGGAAAATTGTAGTTTTTCTTCACTTTTGTTCCAATAACGGATACCGTGGTTGCGCTGGCCCCAAGCTTTACTGATTGGATCGACAATGCCATCGGTTTGGGCAATGACCGCAGCCTTTTCCAAGTCCCAATGAAAGCGAACTTCTTGCTGAAAAGGATCGCCGTTGGCCCAAAATCCCTCAGCTCGCCAGGTCTTTCCCATCAAGGGGGCAAAGGCAGCCCGCAAGGCTGGTGTCTGGTTTTCGACAACTGCCACCACTTGCGGGACCAAGTTAAAATTGAAGGTATAGGTAGATGGCTGGCCGTCTTCCTCCCCTGTAATAGTCCGATTGAACTTGTTCCTTTCGGTAAAGGAATAACGAACCTCGCGGGGATTACCGTAGTCTGGATTCTCAAAAAGAATGTGGCTGGCCGAAGAAGAAATCGCCTGAAAGATCTTTGGTGCTCCGTCCTTTATAACACTAAACAGCATCCACTTTCCTCCTACTTTTTCGATACGAGAGGTGCTTGCGTAAAGCGTATCCCCTTTTTCCAGATAGATGGCTTGTGATTCGAAGGTAGTGGCATTGATAGCACGCCAGTTTTCTACAAGTTTGCCATTCCAGGCCGGAGAACTCCATTTACCCACAAGCAGTTGATCCAAGTCTGGAAAAGGATCTGTGCTAATGGATGCCGCACTGGCTGATAGCGTCCAGGAAAGAAAAAAGGCCAGGAATAAAATCGTTTTACCGTTGTGCATAACTAAGTCGGGGATAATGGTACAAAAGCCAAAGTTACGGAACGTTTTAGAGAGCATTCGTATAAATACATTAAGGCATTTAACCGTATGATCGCACTAGTACGATTGGGTGCGGTGTGCGGTAAAGTGCGGTGTGCGATGTAATACTCCGATTTCCGATTTCCCACTTCCGACTTTTGATGCTGAACGTATGATCGCAATCTACGGTTGGGACACATCTAAAAAAACACCTCTACGATGTGGAATATTGATAAAAATGTTAATTTCTAACGTCATCGCTCATGTTAGTTTCCGAACTAACATGTTATATGAAGCTGGTCTTCGGACCAGCAATCAAGGTTAGCCCATTTTACGCTGGTCAGAAGACCAGGAAGATAAGGTATCGTAGTCTGGAGACTACGACAAGCCTATATAGTTCGAGATGTGTCCCAACCGTAGATCGCAATGGTACGATGCCCCCCGTTCTACCCACAGAAAAAGACGCCAACAATCCACAAAAAAGTAACGCTGGCTTACGCCAGCGTCACGGAATCAGTGGATAGACTCCACTTGAGCTAGTTCATGGGAAATAGATCCTTATTTATCCAGTAATGCCTCGAGCTTTTGCAGACGTGCTTCCATTGCTTCTAGCTGCTGCTCCTGCTGGGTTAACTGTTCTTTTTGCTGTTCAATTACTTGCTGCTGCTCCTGAATAGAGGTGATCGCCAAAACTGTCAATTGGCTATAGTCTACCAATAACGTGGATGCTTCTCCCGCTCTAGAACTGGTAGTCGTAATCAGCTCTGGAAAGACCGCTTGTAGGTCTTGCGCCAGAAAACCATGATACTTACGATCCAAGTTCGTTTTGTAGTTATAATACTTAGGCTGCAGCTCCAATAACCTTGGAAGCACCCCACTTAAAACACTGATATTGGTCTTCAAACGGGCATCAGAGGTAGGAGAATAGTTGCCACTTGCTTGATCGAAAGAACCGCGAGAAGCATTATTATGATAAAGCGTCATATTGCCACTATTTGCTACAGTAGTGCCTACATAAAACTCCCAATTCTCGGCTTCGTCATCACCATTCATAAGGAGTATTCCGTACGATCCACCGGTAGTACTTGTGTTTTGTTGTACCCGTAAAGGATAACCGCGGCTATTGTTAACCCCCGGTGCTACTCCTACGTTAAGCTGCCGAGTTCGCATCTCAATTTTTCCTTGGCCAAAGCCATTAGCATCCGTAGAGATGAGGCGTGTACGACCGAAGGTCGTTCCCGCTCCAGCAGAAAAATTAATAGCTGGTGTACCCACTTCTATAGCTCCACCACTACTATTACCAACCGTAACGGCAGGAATAACCCAACCAGAATTTAAATTGCTACCAATAACCAACTCTTCATCAGGGTTAGCATTACCAATACCTACTCTACCACTTCCGAGAATAGTCATTCGGTCGGCAGCACCTTGGTCATTTCTGAAATAGAAATTCATTTTACTATCAGCAGCCCCACTTGCTCCATTTCGAGAGGTAGCAGCAATGTGCCATTCTGCATCTTCATGTACCGTGTTGCCGAAACCCAAACGGGCAAATTCATCTTGGGTTTCTTGCAGCAGAAGATGGGTCTTTTCTACACCAGAATTTTTACGCACTTGCACCCAGGCATTAGCTCCGGATATATCTCCAACCTGAAACTCACCTGATTCCCGCATTCTAAAGTGCGTCGTAAAACTTGTAGATCCATCTGGCTTAAAGCGATACTGTAGATTCGCCCCAGTATTGATCGTACTCATTTGCCACTGGTTACCATTATCGGGGAAACCTAAATGAAGAGACCCTAAATTGGTTTGTACAAACAAATCGCCACCTACATGCATTTTCATTTCAGGTTCGTCAATACCAATACCTACATTTCCTGTTCCTGTAGTTAAAGCCGCTTGGCCAGTAGAAGTGGTATAAAAATGGCCACCAACACCACCACCAAAGCCGTAACCCAAAACACCAGCCCCCGTGCTGGAATTCGACACTCCCTGTACACCAGCATAAAAGCTGTTTTCAGCATAGCCATAAACACCGTGGCCGTTTAAAGAATGACCTAAGACCCCCGCCCGATTGGCTGGTAAGGCTTCTCCGCCAGGACTGTTACTACCTGCTATTCCGTAAGATGCATTTTCGTCGTTATGAATATGAAAAGCAGCTCCTGGTGTCTCTGTCTCATCGTAATAAGGTAACTCTATTTCGCCAGCAGGGCCTTGAGGGCCAACGGGGCCAGTCATCCCTGTAGGTCCTATCGGACCTGGAATACCTTGCGGACCAACAAGTCCTTGATCACCTTGCGGACCGGCAGGACCAACGGGACCAACATCACCTTGCAA
>NZ_JBOEFX010000019.1:0-10569 GCF_050633125.1 Lewinella sp. | reverse complement strand
CCAGCAGGACCGGCAGGGCCAGTTGCGCCCGGTATACCTTGTGAGCCCGGTGCACCCTGTGGGCCTTGCGGACCTTGTATTTGACCAACATTGGTCCACATCGTACCATCCCAAACATAACCATTGCCATCCGCGGAAACGATGTAGAGGTCACCCTGGGTGTTTCCTCCTCCTGGAAGATCACCGACCGTTGCTACCGTTCCCTGGATAGAAATCCCGGTGCCATCTTGTCCGGCCGGGCCTTGTGGGCCAGTAGCCCCTTGTGGGCCGCTAGGGCCTTGTGAACCAGCAGGCCCGGAGGGGCCTTGTGGGCCTTGTTCGCCTTGTGGACCAGCGGGGCCTGTGGGTCCGACGGGGCCAGCCATACCAGCAGGGCCTGATTCGCCTTGTGGACCTTGAATAGGGCCGACGTTGTTCCACATGCTACCATCCCAAGCGTAACCATCGCCGCTGGCAGTCACTATGTAGAGATCGCCCTGGCTGCCACCAGCTGGAAGATCACCAACCGTTGCTACTGTTCCAAGTAGGTTGATCCCTGTTCCAGCAGGGCCTTCTGGCCCTTGTGGACCAGTCGCTCCTGGAATACCTTGCGGCCCGACAGGACCAGCTTCGCCCTGTGGCCCTTGAGGACCAGGTACTCCGGCAGGAATATTAATTGTGTTACCATTACTTATGGACAAATCGCCACTTATTGCATTAAACGTAAGCGTCTGGCTATCTGTACCACCGGCGGTATTAAGCGTAACAGAATTGCCATCCGTGAGCGTCAGTACCTGCGTAACGGGATCGTAAATCAGGCTTTGTAATTCATCCGTAGGGTTGCCACCACCACCATTACCACTTTCGCCGGCATAGATGGCGTAGGGGACGGATAAAAGCTGGCTGGTGCCCAAATTTAGATAGGAGGTACCACCGGCTGGATCAATATCAATTTTTAGATAATAGGGATGATTAGCCCAGTCTACATCGGTCATCATGCCGCTTAATGCAACACCATCGCCAATAGCTAGATCAAAGACACCCAGCGGCGAGGTAGTCACCGTATGGCGTTCGGAATAATCAACCAGTCCGCTCACGCCGTCCCTCACCATACTCACGCGCACTGCGAGGTTGGCACTAGCGTAAGGAGAGCCGCCCGCATCGCGAGCAACAGCCTGAAATTTGAATTGCTGAGGGGCTTGTGCCCAAAGGCTGACACTAAAGGCCAGCAGAAAAATAAGTTGAAGTAAATGACGCATATTTTTAGGGTTTTAGGGGATTAGTGTTTGATTTTAAGTACGCGAAAAGTGCCCTCGCGGCCAGTGTCATCAGCCAATCGGAGCAGATAGGTTCCGGCGGGATAGGCACCAAGGTCGAGTTCTTGCAAAGACGTCAGAATGGTTTCTTGCCAAAGCAGCTGACCATTACTGTTGTAAAGTGCTGCCCTCGTAGGAGACAGGTCCGGCAATGCAATACGAATGCTTTCGGTAGTTGGGTTGGGATAGATATTGACCTCCCAATTGAGAGGAAGCAATTCTTCGTTTTCTACCAAAAGGTCATAATAGGCTCTGTGAAATCCTTCACCAAGTTCCAGTCCATTTTGATAACGAGCAACCGCTATTTCGCCCACAGTGAAGTGTAGGCTACCAAAAAGCAGGTTGTCGTAATAATCACCGGCATTACCGATCACGGTACGAGGCATGTCCTGGCCGGTTAAGGAACCCGCACTGGCCAATAAAATGACCAGGCAAGCACCAAGGCCAAAGTTGTGTGTGCTGTGTTTCATTAATAGGGATATTTGTGAATAATGCTAGCGCATCAGTAGCAAGTCGCCCTGCACTTGTTTGCGTTTGCCGTTTTGAAATTCTATTTCTGCGTAATAAACGTAGATACCCGTAGGCATAGGCTGTCCATTGCGAGTACCATTCCAACCAGCTTCCTGCGAGCTACCGACAGTGTATTTATAGACCGCCGCTCCCCAACGATCAAAAATTGCTAAGCTGGATATCACTTTGGCATTGCTACCAAGCCCCAGGGTAAAGAAGTCATTGTCGCCATCGCCATTAGGCGAAAAAGCATTGGGCTGATAAACCCGGTAGGGGTTTAGCACCTCAAGTAGGGTATCTATCACCAGGCCGCAGCCTTGCTGATTATTGACAACAACCTGTAATTGCCCACCCGGTAAAACAAGCCAATTGGTACTAGCACAGGTAGCACAACTCGCTTGCCCATTACCTGACCACTGGTAGGATAAATCGTTTACTGTGCTGCTAATACTCAGTTGTAGCGTATCGCCTGCCTCGATAGGTGTGTTGGGAATACCACTAAGCGTCGCATCCAACAATGGAGCATCCGCTATGGTTAAGGTTTCCGAAAAGGAACAACCGATCGCATCTTCAAGCAATACCTCGTAGGTGCCGGATGCTAAGTTGAAAAAACTCATTTCAGCTTGGCCAGCGCCTCCATTGAGTTGATATTCATAAGGAGGAACACCGCCATCTGCAAACAATATCTCAATAAGGCCATCTGCTGCATCGGGGCAAGTAAGCGGTTGCGCCATTGCATCAAAAAAGGGATCAGCAATCTGCAATTCCCTTTCCTGCGTATAGCTGCAGCCCTGACTATTGGTAAAAGTTACTTCGTAAAGGCCAGGAGAATTAAGCTCAAGCTCTGCCGTAGTTGTTCCTGTATTCCATAGGTAGTTACTAAATCCAGCCGGAGCATGCCAAAGGGTGCTGTTGCCTTGGCAAATGATGCTGTCCCCAGAAATACCACCGGAAGGAGTGGACAACACATCAATTTCATAATTAACGATACTGTCACAACCGGCGGCAGTCGTATAAAAAAAGGAGATTAAGGTATCTGTGGAAAATTTTTGCCCCAGAAATGTATCTCCACTACAAAGCGATTGGGTAAAAAGTTGGTCAAAACTAGGGTTTAGGAAAAGTTGTATTTGTAAAAGTGAATCACAACCACTGCTCCCCGGTAACGGAATGGTATAGTCGCCAGCTTCACTCAGGCTTTGGCCACCTATTTGCAAAGTGTCTCCCTCACAAATAACAGGTGTTTGAAAAACCATCAGCGGGATTTGTAATTGGATGGTCGTAGCCGTTGAAGTAGCACGGCAGCTGGGGTTGAGAAAATTGACAGGCCCATTGGCTACCACTACCCGGTATTGTAGATTGGCAAATGGATTGGCGATAAAAAGTGTAGCGCCGTTTTCATTTGCTAAATCATTCCAGGAAGTACCACCATCAAAACTACGCTGCCATTGATAATGAGGTGTAGGATAGGTAGTAGCCGCTGCCGGAGCTTCAATGGTCACTCCATCAGGGCAAGCTGTTGTGGTTACTGGAAGGATTAAATCCGGTGCACAATGGCGCAAACACAGGTTATCAATTCCTAAATCATTACCGGGCCCGCCAGGGGCATTGTTTCGCAATGTCAGTGTGACAAAGTCGGTTCCCTCAGGGATGGTAATAAGGGTCCGGTAAGTATACCAGGTTTCATCTTGGGGAACGTTCCCCGTTTGATCAACCACTACACCATCAATGAGAATATCGATATTAGGCGTAATCCCATCTACACATTCAACACGAAGAAGATTGAGAATATCTATACTAAACTCATAATTAATGCCATCACATACTTCGAGGGTACGCTCAAAAAAGATCCCCGGATCAAACGT
This sequence comes from Lewinella sp., assembly GCF_050633125.1. Lineage (NCBI taxonomy): Bacteria > Pseudomonadati > Bacteroidota > Saprospiria > Saprospirales > Lewinellaceae > Lewinella > Lewinella sp. Next base: position 6,902 of record NZ_JBOEFX010000019.1, on the reverse strand, counting down.
AGCATTGACCACCATAAGATAACCGTTGGGGTCAGAGCTATTGTCACCTTGGCTGGTCCAACAGAAATTAGGATCACCAAAATCCGTAGTGCTGGCAATGGTGTAGAAACCATCGTCTGGCGGCGGGCTGTTCTGATAAATATAACCAGGAGCCAGTTGTGGGTCATTGGTTACAATCGTTGCCATGCCGCTACCGAAGTCTCCTCCAGTGATAAGGTTAGTGCCTAAGGTGCCCTCACAACTTTGGCTATACGCCAAAAAGCTTGACAAGGACAAACAAAGCATCAGTAGATAAGGGATAACAGGTGTCATTAAAATTGGATGCATTTGGCCATTGATGCATCCGTTTGAAAAGGCGTTACCTGTTGGGGTACATTTTTTTTGAGGAAAATTCATTGGTCCTTTGTTTTACGGTGAGATGGCGACGTTTTTTGTCGCTTCCGTAAAAGTCCGGGACTAGAAGGATAAAGAATTGCTCATTTCAGACAGGAGCTTGCTGAATCGGTAGCTTGAATATTATTCTCCTATTTTAAAACTGCTTACTCCTACCTCACCAGCACCACTTGTCCCACCTCCAATTCGCCATCCACCAGCAAACAATAAGCGTAACTACCGGCAGGCAAGCTATTAGGCTCAAGCTGAGTAGCGGTGCCATCCGTAATTTCTTGCGACCAAACTTGCCGCCCGGTCATATCAAACAACTCCAGGCGGGCAGGCGCTGCTAAAACCGGAGGAAGGTGCTGAATAAAGAGCACTCGCCCATCGGTCCCAACAGAGATCAAGCTTTCTGAAATGCCTTCTTCCGCATCCGAAATCAAAAGATCGGCACGTGCCAGGTTATTGATGACGATCCCTCGTATTTCCGTAAAATCACCAGCAATGATCAATTCGCCTTGGAAATCAGCAAGCGCCGTGACCGCACCATTTGCTCTTACAAGTGGCCAATACAAAGAAGCACTTCCCCCAGGTATTTGGATTAAGACAGTAGGCCCTAAGCCTGCTCCTCCTAAATCAAAATTTAACGCCCCATAAAACAGGTAGCGCGACTCATAAAATCCACTTATGATCGGTGGTTCTAAAAGCATCAATGGCTCAACATAATTATTTAGCAGTCCACCTGTGAAGTTAAGTCCATAGTTTCCATTTTCAAGGAGGCCTATCGTCGTATAGTCCACCCCATAATTATGCATAATATCTACTAAAAAATATTCCTGAAAAGCATAAGACAATGGAGCTACACTTGCTCCATCCAAAAAAGCGCGATCTTCCAAGTTTACCAAAAGCAAATTACCTGCTAAAGTATCCACTCCTGACAAGAGCAGCCCCTTCCCGCCCGCCAATAAAGAATCTCCCTCTATATCCATATCCCGAATAATCCCCGTAAACGTAAATTGCTCATTAAATGGCTCCCAAGTATCGCTGGTGGTATTGAAAACAGCTAATTTCTGAATCAGGTTACTACCGGCCAGGCTATCAAAATCGCCGCTGAGATAACAAAAGCCTTGGTGATAAAGCAAGTCCGTGAAAGAGCCCTCTGCAATTGGCACCTCCAAAAGGCGTTCCCAACTATCCGAACGATAGCGGGCAAATATTTGCGTTTCAAGCTGTCCGGCAGCAGCCGAAAAAACACCAATAGCATAAATATCCCCCGAGCCCTCATCAATGGCAATCCGGGAGAAGCCGCCATCCATGTCTGAAAAACCTGCCAATGACCTCAGTTCATTACCATCCCAAGCGACCAGATGATCGGCAGCAAAGTCATCAATCTGAGAAAAGGTCCCAGCCATATACAATTCGTCGTTGTAGACTTTCATATCTAGAATTTGCCCGCCGGAGATACCTAAATCATTGCCAAAAGGCAGTGCATCAAAGTAAAGCGCAGCATAACTCGGTTGTATCCACGCCAACTCGTCGGCGGTAAAACCATTCGTGGCTGCCCAGGACGGTAATTCGGTATACGTCAATAACTTTTGTAAATCTGCGAAGTTATTTTCCATCCTGATCTGATCCACCAGTTCCTGCTCTCCCGTAGCTTGAAGTAAGTAACCCACGGCACAGGCCGTATTCTTTTCGTCAACAAATACAGGCAAACGGTTTGGTTGATAACTGTTGATGGGAAAGAGGCCGCTATGCCAATACTGCTGTAGATAATCCAGCACAGTGCTGCGCCGTTGCTGCTGTTCGACAGTTAAGTGATTAATTGGGCGTGCTCGGAGAATACCTTCCACCAATTGCAGGTGAGTACGAATGCGCTCGTTATCATCCGAAAAATTCACGGAAGTCAGATAATTTACCGGAGAGGTTTCCGTCAACCACTGCTCATTAATTTCGTAGAGGTGCTCGTAAAGTGGTGCGGTGACTTGCGGCAACAAATTGGCCTTACTTGAGGAAAGTGTCTTATCTGCTTTTGACTGAACTTCCTTTTGGGGTAGCGTGGAAGCAAAAGAGGGGAGCAGCGTGGCCGCTATTAAACAATTCGTAATCAGCAAAGTAACAATCAGTAGAGGCGTTTTCATTATAATAGCTTTGGTCTATTATAAAATTAACCAAAGCTAGTATTCTCCACTGGAAAATCAACAGGTATAACGTTTCTCAGACAAAATCCATAAAAACAAGGACAGCCTGGTGCCGTAGTAGCGTTTGCGTAACAAAACTACTACGGCATGGCCCTAAATCTTAAATCGACGACAACATCTCCTCCGAAAGGTAACGAAGACGTACTGCCTGATCCGCCTTTTCGAGATTGGATTTCAATTCCTCATAAAGTGCTTTCGCTCTGGTGGTATTACGGGTAGCTTCGGCCGCTTGTAATGCTCCCGCTAAAGCATGTAAGCGCCCCGGGCCTTTGGCGAGCGCATAATCAAATTGAACGAGTGCCTCGGTAGGGCGGCCCTGCTCCAGCAGCCAGCGACCATAAAGCTCATAGGACGGCTGTACGATACGTGGTGGGCCGTAAGAATAACTGGTCGCCTGCTCCAATTCAACAGCCGCTTTTAATAAGCGCTCTGTTTCGGTTAGATCACCTTCCAATTGGGCTTGCATCGCTTCCAATTCAAGGGCCAGCACATAAGCTTGATCGATATCCAACTGGTTCGGTAAAGCTCTGCTAGACCCCGCCGCGCTACACATAGGGGCACCTGAAGCCGTCACCTGATTAGAAGCATCTTTGCGTTCTTTGGCCATAGCTGTCAAGGTAGTAGCCAGTGCTTCCTGATCTTTAGCGAGATAAGCACGCCAGCCTGTGGTAAAGTGCCGAATGGCTCGTACCAATATATTCATGTCTTCCAGGTCAGGATTGATGGACTGCACTTCTTCATTGCTCCAGTCGTTGGTCTCCACAAGGTAGTTGGCTGTTACGGATGCCATATAAGAGCGTGCAGGGCCATTAGGCTCGGTGGAGGTATAACGCTTGAATTCTGTCATCTGCCGGCCAGCTTCTTCGTAACGCCCCTGCTGAGTGAGGCCATAAAGCCGCCAGTGAAAAGCGTGGTAACTACGTGCATTATCGTCAAGTTCTTTGTCTTTCATCCGGTCTACACTGGCCTTCCAGGAAGCGATATTCGACTGAATCACCTCCTCCCACATGCCCATAGACACATAGATATGTGAAGGCATGTGTAGCGCATGTGCAGCAGAAGGGGCTACTTTCGAGTAGCTGTTTGCCGCAGGAATAGCCTTGGCCGCATGAGCAGGATCATCATAAGCATGAATAAGATAATGCAGTGCGCCAGGATGCTGTGGGTTTTCAGCCATCACACCTTGCGCAATACGAGCAGCTTGCTCATAAGCTTCTTCGTCACGACCTACAGGTACCGCCCCAAGCAGCGAAAGTGCATAAAAAGCAGCTACCTCAAGCTGATCAGGATATTTCTTTTTCATCTTAGCCAGCTGGTTGGCATATTGCTGATCGCGCTCTTGTTTCGTGCCTTCTTCTTGATAAAGCAACTCTACAGCGGCCATAAAATCGCGCTCTAAAGGCGTAGCTGCCAGTACCAGTCGATCCTTGGTATTAGGAGCCAATTTAGCCAACGCAGCCTGCCCTTCTTCTGCAGCCAATTGTCGCCAAAGAGGGTGATTATGAGTCATTGCCTCGCCCCAATAAGCCATCACCATTGTCGAATCAGCAGCCTGTGCTTCTTGAAAAGCAGCGCGTGCGTCCTCGTATTCAAAACTGTGCAACAGCAGTAACCCTTTTTTAAAGGCTCCTTGAGCAGCAGCATTACCCGTTACGGGAAGGTTAACTTCGCCTAACTGGACGCCGTCAGTAGGCGCAGGCGCAAGCGCTTCTGCTTCCTCATTCTGAGGAGAATTAGCACAACTATAGCTGCTAAAGGTCACACAGAGGAGTATTATCAGTATTCTCATGACTAGATGGGGATTGTTATTTTTTTTGCAAAAAAAATGAACTTAAAAATAGGTATAATAGAAACAGCACAAAAATAAGTTGTGATTAATATTTTGGCAAGACACCTTACAAACCACTGAATATCAAAATCTTGCTACCCATAAAAGAATTAAATTTAAAGGAATCTCTCAATAAAACCCTTTAAGTATGAAAATTAAAACGTTACTCCTCGCAATTGCTTTCATTGCTATTTACCCAAATATCAACGGCCAAAACTACCTCAGGATCGCCAACCCAGATGCATGGAACCCTAACACCTCTAGCCCTGGATGGGAGAATTATTCACCTCACGGTCTGTTTACTGATCTTGACTTGGTGATCTCGCCACAGGGCGTTTACACGGAAGTAGAAGTATACGCTACAATCAGCAGCATGCCCGGTGATACCTGGTGGCCTATTTCTGAAATTCTCTGGCAGTTTGACTTGCCAGCCAAAACCATTGTACACGACTCCTGGCTCTGGGTAGAAGACGAAATCATTAAGGCAGACATTATCGATTACTGGACCGCCTTCACTACTTACGAAGACATTGTTGACCGTAATCAAGATCCTTCTTTTCTTTACATTCTGCCGGATAACCGCTACGAAATCAGGATTTATCCAATGTTCGAAGGCGAAAGCAGAAGAATAAAGATGAGCTTCCTCGTACCCGCCACTTGGAGTAGAACCCAGGTTACGCAAGATATTTTGTTGTCCATGTTTCAATCTACAGATCACCCCCCAGCTTCCGTTAGTGTGGCTGTAGCAGTAGACGAGCAGTGGGGAGTACCCCGTTTGAATATGGACGGTACAGAAACAACGCTAACGGAGATTGTAGTAGGTGGAACAGGAGACCAACTCCACTACCTGGAATTAGATAACATCGACTTCTATAATGCCAGTGAGTTGAGTATCAATTGGGATACACCACTGGCAGAAGACCAGGATGCCTTTGTCAGCACTTACGAAAATCAAGGTGAGAAATTTTACCAGCTGGCTTACTTACCCGACTGGGGAGCTGTTTATGATAACGAAGAAGCCGAAAAAATCATGTTCCTTTTAGATTATACTAGCATGAAAACGACCACTTCGCTGTCGGAGTTTCTTAATGCTTTTCAGCAACAACTTTCAATCTACCTTTCTGATGAAGACCTGCTGAATGTAGCCGTTGCGACTACAGAAGGCGTTGTTTTTCTCGATGATCTAACATGGACATCTGAAAATAGTACGCTTGATAGTCGTATTGAAGAGCTGCTAACAGAGATGGATACTTCTAACCTGCAACTGCTCCTACAGGAAAGCTTAAACTGGGCCCAAACTCAGGGAGATGCTACCCAGTTTTATCTTTTAGCTGCCAGTGATGCATACGCCGTTCCTGCGGCAGCCAATGCAACGATGCTATTGCTCCAGCCTACCATTGCAGCAATAGGTGTACCCATTAGTGTTTTGGATTATCAAGACTTGAACGTTTCTGTCATCTATCACGAAGACGAAATCTATTACGGAAATAGCTACTTCTATCAAGTACTTACGGCTGCGTTTGAGACTTCTACCGTACTTGTTTTACGTGATCAGGAAATTTCGCTAACGCAAGGTTTATCTAACATGCTAAACCCCGTCTATTTTGAAAATGCCATTGTCGATTATACCGTCAGTCTCGAAAATGGTTTATGCTATGAACGTTTTAATTTGTCTAGCAACAATTATAGTTTAGCCAATGGTGGCGCGCTGATACAAACAGGAAAATACCTCGGAGAACTACCAATGGAGATTAACGGTTACCTCGTCAGTGAAAATAGTGGTGAGTTTTATAGCCAAAGTACTCAGGTTGGAGCGGATCAGGTTATTCCCGGAGACACCCTGATGCGAGAAATGTGGTACGCCCAACACTTCCGTGAAGTCTTTAATCAACTTTCCTCCGATGCAGAACGAGCTTACCTGATTGAGCAAAGTATTGCCGAACGTATTCTTACGCCGCTTACTGCTTTTCTAGCGCTGGAACCTGGCCTCGGTGGTGAACCTTGCATAGCTTGCTTAGTCAACAACGGCGGGCCTATCATTTTCAACACAGAGGAGTTTGATTTCGAAGAGGCCACCATCAGTGTCAGCCCAAATCCAACCGTAGACTTTGCTCGTATTCGCCTCAATCATCCGTCGGGTTTTCGTGCAGATGATTGGCAAGCGGTCATTTACGATGCTACTGGTCGAGCCATCAGTGTACTACCAACACCGCAACAACAAGATTTATTTACAGAATGGACCTGGGAGTTGGAAGGAGGAATAAAGGCAGGTATTTATTTCTGTACAATTTCCAGTGAATATGGAGAAGTCGTCACCAAAATTGTGGTACTACGGTAAATACGACAAGCACTGACCAACCATAATCATCGTTCCCTCGCTTGGCCACCATACACAAAATCCTGGCAACCAAGCGAGGGAAACAAAATGATTTAGGGATGAGGAAATAAATCATCTACGCAAAGGACGTAGCAATATGAGTCATTAAGCATCTGAAAAG